>DSAU01000292.1 GCA_011046315.1 bacterium | reverse complement strand
GTTTTTTTTTTTAGATGATTTGCTTTTTTTTTTTTTTTGTTTTTTTTTTCTATGTTGAAAAATAATTAATAAGAATGGTTAATGAGTCAAGTGTTTTTTTTATATTTTCAGAACAGGACGTAACTTGTTGATATTTAAGTTATTTATGGTCATATTGAAAAAATCACCAAAATGCAAAATGCACAATTTTACTTGAGAAGGTATTTTAACTGTTTTTATTGAACTTAAATTAATTTACTGTGATCTCTGAACTTACATTGGTTCGTCTTGCTCAGGCTGGCTACAACTAAATTATATGAATCATCGATCATTTTCAAAACTTCAGCTACAGGAACTGTGTCATCCAGGATCACAGTATTCCAGTGTTCTTTATTCAGGTGATAACCGGGAATAACGGCTGAATACATTGCGCGCAACGCCAGGGCATGATTGGGATCACACTTCAAGCTGATTCGCAATGGATCTGCCTCCCAGGCGACAAGGGCGAACATTTTACCCATGACCTTGAACACTAAAACATCAGGTCCAAAAGGCATTTCCTCAGTCGCGCCTTTTTGACTTAATAGAATTTTTCTTAACTCTTCCAAATCCACCAATAATCGTCTCTTTAAAAAGTTATGGGCCGGGCTTTGAACAGGAGTGAATTTTTTCCCGCTGATGAGCTATCGATAACATTTCTCCGACAATTGCAACCGCTATTTCTCCCGGTGTTTCGACTCCAATATTGAGCCCGATCGGGGTAAAGATGTTGGCTCGTTGATCGATATCAATCCCCTTTTGCGCCAAATTCTGTTTAATTTCTGCCACTTTTCTGGGAGAGCCCATCATGCCGATGTAGCGTGCTGAACAATCGACAACACGTTCGAGAATTGATTCGTCGTGTTTATGTTTGGGCGTCACAATTACCAACCAATCGTATCTGTCAAAAGTTTGCTTATCAATAAATTCAATGTATGGCTGAGCAACCAGTGAACTGTTGTTCGGAAAAGCAGCCGGATCAAGGGCGCCTTCACGTTCATCAATCACCCGTACCTTCCACCCCGCCACTGACGCCACCTGTGCCACGGCTCTTCCGACATGTCCGCCCCCAAAGATGGTGACAATTTTTTCCGGATAAACCGGTTCATAAAAGATTGTCATCTCACCACCGCAGATCATCGCGGCTTGCTCAAGTTGGTCGAGTTTATAATGGATTAGGCTGGGGGCACCGGTTTTTAAAATTTCAACCGCTTTTTGAAAGGCGACAACTTCGATAGCGCCGCCGCCAACAGTACCCTCTGCCCTTCCGTTTTCAAACACCACCGCCCTTGCCCCGGCTTTTCTCGGGGTCGCGCCCTTTGTGTCAACAACTGTTACGATGCAAAATTGAATGCCCTGCGCTTTCAATTCTGCTATTCGCTCGATCAATTCTGCCATTGTTTCCTCAAAATAGCGTTGTTATTTGATAAATATATCATCTGCCTTTAATACCAGTACATTTACAGCCGAAATATTTAAAGGATAGGTCTCGATTTCTTTATCCTCATCCAAAATCTGTTGCGGCTTCGGGGATGAATATTTCATCGGACTGGGTTTGTTGTCCACCAACGCCTGCTTAAGCTCTTCTGCGTTTTGGGTAATCATGGCAATTTTCAGATTTTGGTACTGAAGATGTTTTTTTATCGCTGAGTTTACCTGATCCAGCGTTAATCTGTCCAACATTTTCGATAGTGTTTTCAGGTGATCGTCGACGCTATAAAATTCATCATCAATTTTATATCCCAGCCGCATGCTGGTGGTCGGCGCGTAGTGCAGGTGATATTTTTTGAGAAATTTCCGGGTCAGTTCAAAATCTTCCGCTGTCATGCCATTGTCGACCAGTTGTTGCAGTTCTCGCACTGCTGCTCGAAGAGCAAAATGGGCAGCTTGATTCTGTACCGGACGTATCCATACTTCAAAAATCTGTTGCTGTCTCCCCACATTCGGCGGTGGGAATTGTCGAGCCCAGCCGTTGGGAAAACATTCGATATAGGAATAATCCCCATAATTCATGCCGCGGGCTTCACGAATGACCTGATACAGATGACTGCTGGAATTCCGGTGTTCGCCGAACCAGGAATTGACCAACCACAGCGCATAAAAATCATCCTCGCCGCGGAGGACGCTGATAGGGAATCCAAAACTAATGCCAGTGGACCGGGTGTTTTTCTCGACCAATTTTATATGAATGCCATCGATCGGCTCGGGTTCAGGCGCTGCTACTGCTGCCGGAGCGCCTGCAGGCAGTTTTGCTAAATCTTTCTTCAGCCGCTGCACCAGACCGCCATCAAAGCCGCCGCCGATTCCAATAACCACATTATCCCGGATAAAATGGGTTCGATAAAATTGTTCCACATCTTCGATAGTGATAGAATTTACAGTTTCGATTAACCCGTCTTCCGGATGACCGTAGGCTGTTCCTTCAAAAATGAACTGATACAGCGTTTCTTTGCCGAAGGCTTCATCGTTCGAGTAGCGAAGTGTTTTTTCGAGATAGTTCAATGTATTGGTTTTGATGCGCTCAAAATCTTCGGTTTTAAACGCCGGTTGCAGAATTGCCTGAATCAAAAGCTCATAATATTTTTCCAGATTATCCTGATGCACCCTGCCACTGATGATAGTCATTTCTTTATCCACCGATGCACTATAATCGGCAGCCAGTGGATAGAGTTTTTCAAGAATCTGATCGTAACTATTGATTTTCGTGCTGGCCTGGGTCAGCATTGTCGATGTTAAAGCTGCCAAACCGGCTTTGCCCGCCGGATCATTTTGTGAACCGACTTTGAACCAAATCCTGAATGAAATCGTGGGGTCTGTTTTTACCGGAAGTTTTATCACTTTTATCCCTCTGTAAGATTCACAAGATATGATTGAGAAAACGAATAATACAACCAACAACAGGTATTTTTTCATTACTAAATTTCTCCTTTCAATACAATGACAGTTCTTTTCTGTTTGACCAGATATTTGTTGGCGGCGGTGATTATATCCTCCGTAGTGACCTTATCATAACTCTGGTACAATTGATCAACCGATTCAATGTTCCCGGTCATGGCGATAAGCCGCGCCAATCTTCCAGCCACCGCCTCAGCCGTGTTCAGCCGCATCAAAAAGCTATATTTTAGGTTGCTCTTAAGATCGTTAAGCCGCTTTTCATCGACAAGATTATCCTGATAAAATTCAATTGCTCGGTAGATTTCGTTTTTGATATTTTCAATATCATCCTCTGTATTAACCATGGTGTAAATGCTGAACAGTCCCGGATCGCGGCTGGCGGAAAAATTCGCACCGATAAACCGCACTCGTTGTTCATCGATTACCAACTTTTTATAAATTTCGCTGGTTTCGCCAAACACGATATCACCCAGCAAATAGCAGGCAGCCATCTCAATATCCGTCGGGTCAAACACCATGGCTTTATAATTGATGGATAAAATCGGCAAGGTCTTGCCGCTAAATGTTACCTCAGCCTTTCGCTCCCGCTTTTGTTCAGGTTCCGCCGGAATTTTTGGCGGGACATAGCCCGGCTGCCAATCACCGTAATATTTTTGTGCCAACTCGAAACTGGCTGCCGGATTAATATCGCCAACGATTAACAGTATGACATTTTCCGGACGGTAGTAGCGATTGAAAAACGATTTGCTGTATTCGTACATCGTGGGCATGGCTTCAATATCTTCTCTGAAGCCAATGGTGGTATGTTTGTAAGTGTGAACGTCAAACGCAGTATCGTACAACTTCTCGTTTAATACCATCCATGGACTGGAAAGCGATTTCAAATATTCGCCATGAACCGCTCCGGCTTCAGTTTTAAACGCCTGTTCCGAATAGAATAAATTCTGGAAGCGATCGCTTTCCAATTCCATGACTTTTTCGAGGTCCTCGCTGGCAAATTTGAGATGGTAGCAGGTAATGTCATTGGATGTATAGGCGTTTGCATTAGCGCCTATCTCGGTTATCAGCCGGTCGTAAACATGACCGGGATAATTTTTTGTACCTCGAAACATCATGTGTTCAAAAAAATGGGCAAAACCCGAGTGGCCTGGTTCATATTCATCACGGCTGCCGGTTCGCACGATGCTATAATAGGCAACAATGCCCGGGCTATCCATGGGTATTAAAATAACCTTGAAGCCATTGTCAAAAACTTTCTGTTGAAACTCATAAGGGAAAATTCCGGCGGCAGCCTGATTGACCTGGCAAAGAAAACAACCGCTAAAGAGCAGCGATACCAAAACAGATAAACAATAATTTTTCATTACGATATTTCGCCTCCATAAACTGTTTGTATTGTTGCTACCTTTATTTTGAATTTTTAAAGCCGTCATGGGGTTGCGCAAAATCAGCGTGAAAATTTTTAATCGGATGCTGGCTTTAATGATATTAATTTTTCTCCAAAAAAGCAATCATTTTTTTCGAAAAGCTGAGCCGCAGCGATTCTGTCACCCAGAAAAATCGCTATGCTGATCCAAATCCCAAATTTAACGATTTTCATAATCATCTGTTCAAAAAAAACCCGCCCATCAAAACATCCACATGAACCCGTTGCTTCCACGAAACAATTTTTTGCAGACAACAAATTATTTGCGATGGCTGAGGTTTTAGCTTGACTTTTTGGTTAAATATTTCTATATTTTTTCTGCAATTCAATCCTTTAATTTTATCACTTATCAGAGGCGGCGATGGCTGATTCTGGTGTGAAAATCTTTCCGATTTCTGAACTCAAATTATTGGACCGAATGTGTTTCGCCATCTGCACGGAACAGATTTATTGTTATAGGTTCTGTGGGATAGTTTTCTTTGGTGAAAAAAATTGAATCAATATAGACGAGGAAAATCGGCCAGGTTCGAAAAGAAAAATATAAACAATTGTCCTTATACCATCAAATTAGCGGTATAACAACAATGAATATACACTAACGTTAGGCGACATGGCCCGAATAAAAAATTATGGAGGTGAAAAAGCATATACAGAGGTATCATCCAGTCGGCTCCCTCATTCATGATGGGTAAGCCGATCATATCTGGCACACGCATCACCGTAGAACTCATACTTGAGAAGTTGGCTGCTGGTGAGACGCTGGAGCAAGTCCTTGAGGCTCATCCTCCTCGACTAACACAGGAAGCCATTCAAGCGGCTTTGGCTTTTGCAACGGAGGCGTTACGTGCTGATGTAGTCTATCCTCTGCCGGAGATGACTCGATGAAGTTTCTGGCCGTCGAAAATGTAGATAAGCCCATCGTGGGAGCGTCTTAGAGATGATGGCCATACTCTTTTGTATGTGTTAGAGATGGAACCAAGCATTTCGGACGATGAGGTAATTCGGCGAGCAAATATTACTGAATAATATACTGGCGAAACGTACACCGGGAAGCTTGCAACTTACAGATGAAAAACGGAACACATCTAATGAGAAGCTCACTGGAAGCAATAGCAAATAATGTCGTCAGTGCAAGGGCGAGATGTTTAGAGAAGTCCGGTGCGCTACAGTATCTGTGAGAGGCACTGTTGTTCTCACAATTTAATTGTAAATTTATGGAGGATTATATGTTTAATCGACAAAAAAAGCACAGCCACTCGATACTAAATTTCTTTGTTTGTCTATTGTTTACAGCTAATGTAATGGCGCAAAGCTCCGGTAAAGTTAATATTGCGGTGATGAATTTAGAGGCGCCTGATGTTTCCTCATCGGCGCAACTGGCGCTTTCGGATCGATTGCGGGTGGAACTATTTAATACGGGTCGGTTCTCGGTGATGGAACGTAATCAAATGCAGGACATTCTCAAAGAGCAGGGGTTTCAGCAAACCGGCTGTACCACTAACGAGTGCGTTGTCGAAGCCGGACGGTTGCTGGGCGTTGACCGCATGATTGCCGGCAGCGTGGGCAAAGTGGGCACGATTTACACCGTGTCGCTGCGCATGATCGATATCGAAACCGGGCGCATCATGCTCACCAAAACCGAAGACTGCAACTGTCCCATTGAAGAGGTGCTGACAACCTCGCTGAAAAATATCGCCCTGAAAATAGCCGGCATGACTTCAGACGCAGCAGAGCAACCGGTTGTCCGGCGAGAGACCGTTGTTGGTGAGGGTGATTTTTATTTTACTTCAATGCCTTCGGGTGCGAAAGTTTATGTGGATGACAAACTTCTGCCCGGAACTACGCCGCTGATGGAAGAAGGGGTAGCAGCCGGGACCCATCAGATCCGCATGGAAAAAGGGTATTACAGCGGCATCCAAACCGTGTTTCTGGAGCCCAACGAATTTAAAAAAGTGGAGCTCACACTGGTCAAAGCCAAAGGCGGATTGAAAATTTTGAGCACGCCGTTTGAAGCGAACATCTTTTTGGATAACAAACCACTGGGACTTTCTCCGCAAACCCTCACCGGCCTGGATGCTGGCGAGCATATTTTAAAACTGACTAAACCCGGCTACCTTGACTTAGAAGAAGTGGTCACCATTGCCGGCGATGAGATAAAACGCATCAGCATCCCACTGGAGAAAATCAAACCGGCAAAGCTGAATATCACCAGCCAGCCACCTCATTGTGATGTGTATCTCAATAACCAGCTCCAAGGTAAAACACCGTTGGCAGTTCACGACTTGATGCCTGGCATGGTATCGGTAAAAGTGGCGCACCCGATGTTCGAGGATTGGCAGCAGACATTGAATCTGAAAAATGGCGAGATCCGAACCATTGAGCCAACTTTAAACAAGCGAACCGGCAATCTGATCATCAAATCCGATCCGCCGAGCGCCGATGTTTTGATAGATGGCGCGATGCAGGGACAAACGCCGCTCACCCTTTCCGGCATCGAATACGGAACCCACGATGTGGTCATTTCCAAAACCAACTACCAATCGCAACAGCAAAAAATCGAACTGGTGTCCGCCGAGCCGAAGACCATCAGCGCCCACTTAATTCCGGCAAAAGCCAAACTTTCGCTCACCGGCGCTCCGGCGGGCGCTGAAATTTGGCTAAACAATAGCTCTACCGGTCGTCTGCCGTTAACCAACTACGAAATTGACGACGGCGACTATAACATCAAGGTCAAAGCCGCCGGCTATGAGTCCTTTACCGAAGCTATCCATGTTTCGCCCAATGAATTTAAAACAATATCGGTTCAATTAAACCCCAAATCAAGGGGCAAAGCATTGCTGCGCTCGTTCTTTATCCCTGGTCTGGGCCAGGGTTATCAGGAAAAAAAGGGAAAAGCCGTATTGTTTCCACTGATGGAAATCGGCGCAATTGTCGGAGTTTATTTATTCAATGATAAATATAACACCGCGATCTCCGACTACAATTCGGCTCGTGATGCCTACTCGAGCGCGGTGGATCAGAGTGATATCGATGGCTATTACCTGCAAATGGAAGCCAGCTACAATGACATTGAATCCGCAGAAAAAATGCGCACTATTTTTATCGGCGCCGCAGTTGGGGTCTGGTTGTGGAATGTGCTGGATGCGGCGTTGTTTGGGCCGGCAACGGATCAGCAACAAGCGATGGGAAAAGCGGATGTTCATAAATTGAAATTGTATTCAGATTATAAAAATGGCTCGGGTCGGATTGGTGTTTGTTATGGTTTTTAGAACTTGAAATCAAACCGCGGCAGCGGTTCGTTGGATATTGGTGGCGGTTTTGTTTGCCACCCCGATGAATCGGGGTGTTGCTTCAAAGATGTTGACGGTTCTCGCTGATGAATCGGGTTGCTGGTTCAAAAATAATAGTTGAAGAAACACCACAATTCATTGTGGTGGATAAAATGGAATTTGAACGAACACCACAATTTATTGTGGTGGATTAGCGTGAAAAAATCAATACGCGGAACTGCTTCAGCAGTTTTTAATAGAAGAACGAAACCGCTGAAGCGGTTGTGTGTGTGGTTGTTGTGGTTTCATGCCACCCCGATAAATCGGGGTGCTGGTTCAATCAGGTGATGTTTTGTTGAACAAGCACCACAATTCATTGTGGTGGAAACGGAATTACCAAACATTCAACATCCCGATGAATCGGGGTGCTGGTTCAATTGGGTGATGTTTTGTTGAACAAACACCACAATTCATTGTGGTGGATAAAATGAAAATTGAACAAGCACCACAATTTATTGTGGTGAAAAAAGAAGGTGAAAAATTACAAGTAAACCGCTTCAGCGGTTTCAACGGACAATCATAAATAAGGAGTAACAAGCCATGAAATACATAAAAATTTTCTTCCCACTGATGATTATCTTTTTAATTTTTGTCGTTCTTTTCACCTACTGCGAGAAAAAGCCTACCGCGCCGGAGCACGATAATCCGCTGGATGCGGAAAACCCAGCCACCGCCGGTGATCCGTTTCAATTGCAGGCGCAGATTAGTGTTGGTGGCGTCAGCTTGACCTGGGATGCGGTGAATCTGTCCACGTTACAGGGATATCACATTTACCGCACTGAAACTGAAAACGGTAGTTTTACAAAAATAGCTTCTGTTGCAAGAAATAGAACCAGCTATGTTGACCAGACCGTTGAAAACGGCCACAGCTACTGGTATAAAGTAGTTGCCTATGACAACAGCGGCAAAGAGAGCAGCCAGACCAATGTGGCAG
>DSAU01000293.1 GCA_011046315.1 bacterium | reverse complement strand
GTCTTTCACAACCCCAGAACCGCAGCATTTTCCGGCTACTCCTCCGAAAAACTCCTGTCGAGACCTTTTATCGAGTTTATTCACAAAGATGACCGTGAAATGGTCCTGGACAATCAAATCCGTCGTCTTCGGGGTGAGGAGGTTCCAGAGCGTTATGTGGTTCGCATCATCCACAGGGATGGTGGCATCCTGTGGGGCGTAATCAGTTCCGTCGTAATCCAATGGAACGGAAAACCCGCCACCTTGAATTTTCTAAGTGATATTACCGAGCGCAAACAGGCAGAGGAAGCGCTAAAGGAGAGCGAATCTTCTCTTAAATCAGTGTTAGAATCTACAACAGATGGTATTTTGGCTATTGGAAAAGATAGATCTGTGCTTTATACCAATGATCGTTTTGCAGAAATGTGGCGTATTCCCAAAGATATCCTGAAAAGCAAAGATGACCTGGTACTTCTGCAATATGTTCTTGATCAGTTGGCTGATCCTGATGGCTTTATTAATAAAGTTGAGGAACTTTATCATTCCGATGAAGAAAGTTTCGACACATTCGAATTTAAGGATGGCAAAGTATTTGAGCGTTTGTCCCATCCTTTACTAAAAGATACAGAGATATTCGGTCGTGTATGGTCTTTTCGGGACATCACCAAGCGCAAGCGGGCGGAAGAGACCCAGCGCGACCAGCAGGCTCTGCTTACCGCCATCTATCGTAACGCGCCTCTGGTATTAATGGTGGTCGATTCTGAAAGACGCATTCAGCAGGTCAATGGTTTCGCGGTGCAATTCGCCGGTCAGGACGCGGAAGAAATGCTCGGTTTACGCAGCGGCGAGGCGCTGCGTTGTCTGCATGCGCTGGACGATCCGCAAGGCTGCGGGTTCGGAGAATACTGTCAGCAGTGCGTTATTCGCAATACAGTGCTTGACACGCTTGAGACAGGAGAGACACATTTGCAGGTTAATGCGCCTTACTATTTTCAAAAAAATAAAAATGAGACACAGGAAATAACCTTCCTAACTTCGACAACGCCCATCATGGTCAAAGACAAGCGCATGGCTTTGGTGACCTTGCAAGACATCACCGATCTCAAGCGGGCTGAAGAAGAATTGAAGCGCATCCACCGAATTTATCGGGAGACGATTGAAAATGCCAAAGGTGTTCCGTATTCCCTGTATTATGCTGATAAGAGATATACTTTTGTCGGAAAAGGCATTAAGCAACTCATCGGGATTGATCATCAGGAATTAACATTTGAAAAACTTAAAGAGATTTCCCAAGAGGTGGTTGTCACAGATACTGAAGCCCCCTTTGAGCCTCTCGAATATGTGAAGGCTTTTAGAAACGGTAAAATAGACCGCTATCAGGTTGACCTGCGGCTTGTGACACCTGGCGGAGCGGAAAAATGGATCAGTGACTGCTCTGTGCCCATTCGGGATGAAAAAACGGGAAAAGTGATCGGCTCACTCGGTATCATGCAGGACATCACCGAGCGCAAGCAGGCAGAGCAGGCGCTCAAAATTTCTTTGCAGGAAAAAACCCGGCTCATATCAGAGTTGTATCACCGCACTAAAAACAATATGCAGGTGATCATGTCCATGCTGAAAATTCAATCTGATCGCATGGATGATATACGACTCCAAAAAGTTCTGCAAGAAAGCGTCAACCGTATTCATGCCATGGCTTTAGTACATGAAAAGCTATATCAGAGTCAGAATCTGTCCCGCATCGATCTGGCTGAATACATTCGCGATCTGGTGCAACTGCTGGTGCGAACCTACCAGATATCGCCCAACAAAATCAAACTGACATTTGATTTGGAATCGATTCCTATGTTGATCGATTTTGCGGTACCGTGCGGGCTGATCTTGAATGAGCTCATTTCTAATATTTTCAAATATGCCTTCCCCGGAGAACAAAGCGGTGAGGTACATATCGGACTGCATCGGTTGAAAGAAAAAGAGACAGTTTTCCTCACTGTTTCAGATAATGGTATTGGCATGCCTGAAAATTTTGACTACCGTAAATCAAAGACCTTTGGATTGCCAATAATCGTGGCTATTGTGGAACATCAATTACAGGGCAAAATAGAGTTTGAAGGCGAAAACGGGTTAACCTGCCGCATACAATTTCGTGATGATCAATACGAGGAAAGGGTTTGAGGATGACAGAAAAGGTGAAAATTTTACTGGTCGAAGACGAAGCCATAACCGCAATGATGCTGGAAAGCGAACTTCAAGATATGGGGTATCAGGTTTACAATCCAATTGCCACTGGAGAAGCAGCAGTAAAAGCCGGAAAAAAATATCGGTTTGACGTGGTGCTGATGGATATTCGCCTGGCAGGCAAGATGAATGGAATTGAAGCGGCAAAAAAAATCTTATCGTATTATCAGGTTCCAATCATCTTCATGACCGGCTATTCTGAGCACCACATCAAAGTTCAAGCGCAGGCGTTAGGTGCGGCAGCTTATCTGGTCAAGCCGATCGATTCAACAGAAATCAAGCTGATCATTGATGGATTGTTTGGCGAAAAATAACCGCTTCACTTTTTTCAGGCATGTTCGATGTCGGTGGGGGGGTTGATTTTTTATTACAGTAAAATTAAAGGCCGAAAAACACCGAATGTCCCTGAAAAATCATTTTGAAAAAATTATTCAGTCGATTTCGGTGTTTTCAGTATTTACAAAAAATGTTTTTGCAAAATAGGGAATAGCAGTGGGCAACTTCAAATCGGATATCATTGTCGGTTACCTTATCATCCTGTCATCCTGTCCAAACTTTGTAGGTATGACTTTTGATCCCTTGATCGGTTACCGATAAATGTGTTCAACTATCGAAAAAACACGGTTTCATGGCGACAGACCATATTATTGACTATTTTTTATGGAAATAATATCAAAAATGTGATCTGCGACAATCAATTTCGATAAAAAAATCAGCAAATTGAAATTGGAAATCATCAAAATAGTTGATGAAGCTGTTAACCAATTCAATTTGAAAACAATTCACCGAAAAGTGTTTTACATTTTTGTAAGTTAACAATAAATTTCTGTATCTGTATTAACAGGCTGTTATTTAATCAGTTAAGCTGATTTTTATTGTTTTAATGTGCATAACTGAAACAATGAATCGGTTTATTACATGCGCATTTTAAATTTCGAAAATTCATTTAAAAGAAAAATAGTGAATAATTGGTTGTAGAACAAAAATAAATAATAGGTTGGGTCAATATAATAACTATTATCAAATAAAACAAGTAAATAGGGCTTCAATAAAATTAACATTACGAGTTTTTAAGCGATGATCAGGGAAAAAAAATAAAAATGCAACTGGCATTAATGTTGCTTGATTATTGTTAATTCAACAAGTTATCCGGTCAAAATGTTAGCAGACAAAACAATTTTGGAGATAAAAATGAATCGAAATCGTTTTCAACAGACTTTGTGGGCGCTGACGTTTATATTGGTCCTATCGGTTCAGGTTTTTTCACAAGCACCCAGCAATCAAATCACGGTTAAGCTTGATGTTTTTCTGACCGACGGCGGGATTCTTTACCTGAACGATCTCGGATTAACCCAATTGGACAATGCGCCGTTAATATTTGCGGTGACGATTTTGAATTTTTACCCGGAGACCAGAGATATTTCAATGCGGTTCGGAATTCGTCGCGGCAGTCAAACTTTGCTGGAAGGGGAGAGCAAGCCCTTTTCGATTGGCGGAAGCAACAACGGCAATCCGGGGCGTCTTTATTTGACCAACCAGAACGTATTGGCTGATGGAAGTCCCTATTCCCTCCAGAACATCGATATTACCGACGCCACCGATGATTTATTGACCGGTGTGTTAACGAGTGGAACCTTACCCAGCGGTGTTTATGAATTTTTTGTTGAGATCATTGATCAATCCACCTTCCAAATGACGGACCATCAATCTGAATATGTCACCATTAGCGCTGCGCCAACTGTGTTGGATCTGATCGCTCCTGGTGACCCGGCTGGCAATCCGAATTTGTCTGAAATATATACCACGCTGCCATTTTTTTACTGGGAATCCAATGCGAAACGTTTTGAGATCACCATCTGCGAGCAAATGGAATTCAACAGCTCTCCGGAAGATGTGATGAACAATGAACCGCGCGTTCAGCAGATTGTTGAAGATGTGAAATTTTTCCAATATCCGTCAGATGCCTGGGAGTTGGTTGAAGGTAAAACCTATTTCTGGCGTGTTACAGCGTTAGTTTCCTCTTCGGGAGGCGAAACCCGGTTGCAAAGTGAAATCTGGGGCTTCCGTATCGCCCGTGTCAGTAGCGGTACCAGCGGCGAACATCAACAATTATTAAGTTATCTGACAACGCTGTTGGATTCCCGAACAATGGAGGAATTATTCCAACCCGGAGGCAGGCTGCATAATTTTCAGTTTTCAGGAACGGTTATTCAAAATGGGGAGGCAATTTCTTTGCAACAGTTGAATGATCTGATCAATGAAATTCTTCAGGGGAAATTTAGCATTAAGAATTTCACCGTTGAATAAATTATAAAGGAGCTCACAATATGGACCGCTTCAGCCTTAAAATAACTTTATTTATCGTCGGGCTCACCCTGCTGCTGGGACTCGCTGTGGGTAGCGCTCAAAACTCCCGGGATGTCGCCATCATCCTCAAATCGACAGGGGACGTGCGGGTAAAAAAATCAGCGACAAATCGCTGGAATCGAGGCGATAGAGGTTTTCGGTTAGATTCCGGCGACGTCATTAAAACAGCAACCAATTCTCTGGCAGCCGTAATGTTCACCGATGATAAAAGTTTGCTCAAAGTTCGCGATAATTCTGTTCTGGCAATCCGTGGGGAACGCGAGCCAAAAACAATTTCCAAGCGACTTTTTTGTACATTGGGAAGTTTGTGGATTAAAGTGGGCAAACAAAAAACTAATTTGGTAGTGGAGACCCCGTCTGGTATTGCGGCTGTGAAAGGTACTGAGTTTTATTGCGTGGTGGATAGCGATGGAGCTACCACTATTATTGCGATAGAAGGAATTGTTCAGTTGATAAATGAATTGGGACAGATTCTGGTTCAAGCCGGGGAAACCGGAAAACTGACCAAAGATGGCGCTCCGTTTAAATATCAAAGTAAAAGTGAAGAGGTTCCGGATTGGGGCGGCGAGGGAGCTGGTGAGAGAGAACTGCGGTTGGAATTTCAGGACAATGCCGGCAACCGCAAAGAGTTAATCATCAAATATCAGGAAAATTAGCATGAGGAAAATATGACCACCAGGAACAATAAGTTCGCAGCTCTCAGAATATACAACTTTTTGTTGGGAGGGCTACTAATTGTTGGCGCCTGCATCGATGGATATAGCAACTCACGCGATGGTCTTATCCACTTTCCGGTGAAAAATGCAACCCAAGGCAACCGCATTTTAATCGAAGCGAAAATCGAACAACCGGGTGCGTCGATTCAATACATGCGACTTTATTTTCGGGTTCGTGGCGAGTCCGATTATCAATTCATCGAAATGGATGAACAATTGGACAGCTAGACCGGTGATATCCCCGCTGAGGTGGTAAAATCACCCGGCGTCGAATACTTCATTTTGGCGTTGATGCAGGATCGTTCAATGGCAACCAGTCCGCTATCCAATCCCTATTATTCACCGCACGAGGTCACGGTAACGCCACCGTCTCAGCAACCGACTGCGCCGGCCGCCCCAAAACAAAAAACAATCAGTTCTGCCAGCGGTGTTGATTTGGAGGTGGTGATACTGAGTCCTGAACCGAACGAGCGGATTAACATCGATGAAGCCGTTATCGCGGTCTCATTTCTCGGTGAGACAGAAAAATTAGCTGAAAAATCGATCAGGCTTTTCATCAACGGAAAGGACTTTAGCTCACAAGCCGAAATTTCTCAAAATATGCTCTCTTATGTCCCCAAGAACCTGTCATCAGGAGCGCAGCGTATTAAAATTGAATTGGCTGACACTCAGGGAAACCGGTTTGATGATATTAGCTGGCAGTTTTACACAACCAGTCACCGCAGCAGCTATGAGGCTGATGAACCTAAACCCACAGCGTTGCCGTTTTCCGGTAATGTGTTTGCCGAGTTTCGCAACGAAAAAGTAACCGACAGCACTTTGACAACGACTAATTTTGGCGGAAATATTCGGGGACAGTTTGGCCCTTTGAAGTATCACGGGAAAGTTTTCGTAACCTCACGGGAAAATCCTGATTTTCAACCGCGGAATAGATTCCTGCTGGAAGTCGGCACGTCGTGGATCGGGGTAAAATTGGGTGACACCTCACCGCGATTCAATGAACTGATGCTGTGGGGGCGACGTGTCCGCGGTGTCGAAGCCTACTTGAAGTTTGGCTTTTTCAATCTTGAGTTTGTTCAGGGAGAGACCAATCGGGAAGTCGAGGGAATAGCTTACCAGGACATTTACCTGCCGGTAATCGATGATTCGTCCAAATTTATTAATCCAGCGACTAATGACACCATTGTTTCCATAACGGGCATCTATCGCTACGGCGTTTTTAAACAAAATTTATTAGCGCTGCGCCCCAGTTTCGGCAGCGGAAAAAATTTTCAACTTGGCTTTAATGTTGTCAAGGTCAAGGATGATATCAATTCCATTCAACACAGCACTCAACCCAAGGATAATTTGGTAGTGGGTCCGGATTTGATGATTGCATTCGACAATCATCGCATCGTTCTCAAAGCCAGCGCCGCTTTCAGTCTGTTGGCAAATGATATTTCCAATGGAGCTATCAGCGCTGCGGAGTTTGATACGACAATCGGAGAGTTGCCGTTTGATCCGGCGCAATTTGAAAAATATTTTGTGCTCAATACCTCGTTGATACCACTGGATCCATCAAAGCTAAGCTCATTGGCGTATCAAACCAGCTTTAAATTTAACTATTTCAATAATGATATTACCGCAGTTTACAAATCCATTGGATCAGAATATAATTCACTGGCGAATTCGTTTCTGCGAAAGGATATTCAGGGATTTGCAATTTATGATCGTATCCGGTTGTTCCAAAATAAGGTTTATCTAAATCTGGGCTACGAAAAATATTTGGAAGGCGTTTCCCTTTCGGATGATGGAGAAGATACCACGGAACCCAACGACTTTAGCAGTATCAGCGCCGGAATATCATTTTATCCGCGTGAGCCCTATTTGCCGAAAATCAACCTGAATTGGAAAAGTTACGACCGGAATAATGGTCTGGACACCAGTGTGACTTATAATGCTGTCAATTATGCAACCAATGATCTGTCGCTGCAGCTTGGCTATGACATCAGCGTGCTCGGGCTCAGTCATAATATCAGTTTGAGCCATATTCGCAGCGACCGAATTGACGGATTTCAAAGGACCAGCTCCGAGTTGGCAAATAACATTCAGATGTATTCATTGAAGACCGATTTTCAAATCCCGCTGACGACGGTGATCAGCTATGCCAGCAATGAAAACATCGCCGGCGGTGGTTTGAATGGTTTTGAATATGACATGTTTGGCATTTCCGCAACGTACCGGCTGTTAAATGGTAAATTGCGGCTCAAAACCGGTTTCAACACGACCAACGCGGTTGGATCATACACCAGCTATGTGGACAGCCTCGGTAATCCGCTGGCAGTTCCGGCTGTAATGAACTACACCCAATATAAACGCACAGCGTTCAATTTTGGCGGCAGCTTTGAATTTTTTAAGAAACATAATTTGCTATGGGACTTCAGTTTCATCGACTTTAATGATAAAATGACCGCTGCTTTTAAAAATCAACTCGTTCGCATTCGTTATCAAATGCGCTATTAACTTACTGAAATGATATTGTATTAAACAGCATGGTTTTTCAAACTATTATTGAGCTCAAGTCGTTCGCTATTCGCGTGATGCACAAAATTGTTAGAAATCAAATCTGCGTTCGTGCATTGTTGGTTTTTGCTGCATTTGTGATAACAGTTTTGCTGTACGCTGTTGGATTGTTTGATGGTTTGGAGTTGAAATCTTATGATTTTCGCTTCAAAGTCCGCGGTTCATCGCCAGCAAAAGATTCTAACATTGTGCTGGTTACGATTGATGATCAGACATTTTCCAGCCTGAAACTCAAATGGCCCTTTCCCCGCGCCTATTTCGCCCGGGCCATCGAAAATTTAGCCGCAGCCGGCGCGGCTGCAATTGTGCTGGATGTTGAATTTACCGAGCCCTCATCAATTGATCCGTTTGATGATTTGAGCTTGCAACATGCCATCGCCCGCTTTCCGCGAGTGGTTCTGGCGGGCAAGATGGTCGCGGAATACGGCTCCCATCAGACATTGAACCGCTATCCCTTAAAACCACTGCGCCCTTTGCTTGAAGCTGGCGCGCGCTGGGGTTACGCTAATGTTTATTTGGATAGCGACGGTTTTATCCGGCGTTATAATTTATTCCAAAAATTAAACGAAAGATTTTATTATCCATTGGCAGTGGAAACGCTCTGCCTTATCCAAAATATGCCCATTAAAAATGTCACTATCGCCAATGACGGCTCGCTAACAGTGGGAAAATTTTCCATTTCCAATTATGAATTTGATACCATGCTCATCAATTACATCGGACCGGCGCGTAGCTTTCCGACC
>DSAU01000093.1 GCA_011046315.1 bacterium | reverse complement strand
TATCAAAATTGAAGAAGTGGAAGAGGAGATTTTTTTCAAACAAAAAGTCCGTTTAATTAGTATTTTCATGTCGGTTTTGGATGTTCATGTAAATCGTATGCCGATTGATGGTAGAGTGACCTATTTCAATTACCAACGTGGGAAATTTCATCGAGCATTCAAAGACGACGCCTCCTATGAAAACGAGCAGACCGTGATTGGGATTGAAAATCCGCGAACCAGGTTGCTGTTCAAGCAAATCGCCGGCATCATTGCCCGGCGAATTGTCTGTCCGGTACGCGAAGGATGGAAAGTACAAAAGGGCGAACGTTTTGGAATGATAAAATTCGGGTCGCGGGTTGACATTTTTCTGCCAAACAATGTCAACCTTCTGGTGAAATTAAACGAGCATGTCAAGGCAGGTGAAACCATTATAGGAACGTATTGATCAAATGAGAAAATCTACAAAAGTGATCCCCAATTTGTTTACGACATTGAATATCTTCTGCGGTTTTCTTGCGCTGATTAATCTGGGTGATAATAAAATTTTAACCGCGTGTTGGTTGATTACTATTGCGGCTATTTTGGATTTATTTGATGGACAGGTCGCCAGGTTGACAAAGACCAACAGCAGCTTTGGTATGGAATTCGATTCGATTGCGGATGTGGTCTCATTTGGCGTGGCGCCGTCTTTGCTTTTGTACAAAGCATATTTTCACACCCTGGGGATTATCGGCATTATCACTAGTTTTTTGCCGCTTATGTGCGGTGGAATCAGACTGGCGCGATTTAATGTTTTGTTTGGCGGTAAGGAGAAAAAAAGCTTTGTCGGGCTTCCCATACCATTTGCATCGCTCAGCTATATCTCTTTCATAATTTTCAACTACTATTTCTGGAATGAATTACACCTTACCCGTTTTCTGATTCCGCAGTTGCTCCTTGTCAGCGGATTGATGCTGAGCAAGGTTGAGTATTATGTTATCCCAAAATTTTCGTTTCGACAGAGCCGCCGGCATTCTTTTGGCATTTTGGTCATTTTTGTTGCCATCATAGTATTGGTTTTTTTTCCGCAACAGGCGTTTTATCCTATAATTATGGCATACATTTTTTGGGGAATTATTCGTTATATCTATAATATTTTTAATACTCCGGAAGATGAAAAATCTATTGAATTAGCTGGCCAATCATAAAAAAAGATTGTATTTGTTAATAAATTTAGTTATATTTGATTTGCATGTATAACGAATTTTGCGTGAAGGAGGCGACATTTATGTGGGGATCAATCGGACCGGCAGAATTAATACTGCTGATGTTCATCATCCTGTTGGTTTTTGGATCAAAACGGTTGCCCGAACTGGCGCGCGGTATCGGAAAAGGCGTCCGACAATTTAACCAAGCCATCGAGGATGTCAAAGAAGAAATAGACATAAAGGATATCGACAAGCAATTGCGCGGCTAAGCTACATTGCTGCATTAGCTCGATAACTGAAGCCGTTGAAACGGCTTTGGATATGTCACTATGATGAATCATGCTGTTTGTTCAAAAGAAAGTTGAACTATCACCACTTATTGTCGGCGATTACTAATGGTTTGATGAACATAGCTTCGCGAACTAATTAATGAAAGGCAACCACAGATTTCGTCGATTTTACAGATAAAGATCTCTGTCATCTGCGAAAGCTGCGGCACTTTTTTTCTGCGACAACTTTGAAATTCCGATACAATTAAATATAATTTGACAGCTAAATTTTATATGCTTGTTTTGGAGGAAAAAAATGGGAATACCAAGCGGTCCTGAACTGATCATCATTGTGTTCATCATTCTGTTGCTTTTTGGCGCGAGAAAATTGCCCGAATTGGCGAGTGGTTTGGGAAAAGGAATTCGTGAATTTAAAAAAGCAACCAGCGAGGCAGCTGATGAAGAACCGACTAAAAAGATACCTAATGGAGAAAAAAAAGAAGGCGAATGATCAGCCATGAACTTTGAAGGGCTGGATTATCTCGCTATTCGCCGTCTTATTTTCCAAAGAAAAGCCAGCTGCAGGCAACTGACAAATCATTACCTCAGCCAGATCGACGCCGCGAAAAAGTTCAACGCCTTTATCTCTGTTTTAAAAAAATATGCTCTTACCAGCGCCGAATTGTTGGACCAGCGACTTCAAAAATCAGACGCTGGTCCGCTGGCTGGATTGGTCATTGCAGTTAAAGATAATATCAACTTCCGCGACTCGCTCTCCACCTGCGGTTCAAAAATACTCGCCAATTATGTTTCACCCTATAATGCAACAGTAATCGAAAAACTGCTGAATGCTGACGCAATTGTTATTGGCAAAACCAATATGGATGAATTTGGCATGGGTTCGTCCGGTGAAAACAGTTTTTTTGGACCGGTAAAAAATCCGCTTGACCCAAACAGGGCAGCCGGTGGATCTTCCGCGGGTTCTGCTGTTGCTGTCGCTGCTTCGCTGTCAACCGCGGCGCTGGGCAGTGACACCGGCGGTTCGATCCGTCAGCCGGCGGCTTTCTGCGGAGTTGTCGGACTAAAACCGACTTACGGAAGAGTGTCACGATTCGGATTGGTCGCATTTGCCTCGTCTCTGGAAGAAATAGGCCCGATCACAAAATCTGTCGCCGATGCCGCTGCGATTTTGGAGGTAATCGCCGGACACGATACCAAAGACGCCACTTCAGCGCGCCAACCGGTTAAAAATTATTCCGACATTATCAGAGCGCGGTCGCGGAAAATCAGAATTGGGCTGCCGCGAGAATATTTTGTTGCGGAAGTAACTCCCGAAATAAAAACTGCCATCCTGGAAGTCGTCAAAAAACTGGAACAGCAGGGCGCCGAAGTGGAGTGGATTTCGCTGCCGCATACTGAATTTGCGATTGCTGCCTATTATATAATCGCCGCTGCTGAAGCATCATCAAATCTCGCGCGCTATGATGGCGTCAGGTATGGATTCAGAAGTGATGGCAGTCAGGACATCGAACAAATGTACCTCAATTCCAGATCTGACGGCTTCGGCGAGGAGGTCAAACGCAGGATACTTTTGGGAACCTTTGTATTATCTTCCGGTTATTATGAAAATTATTACCGCCGCGCTCAAAAGGTGCGGCATTTAATCCATCTCGATTTCAAAGCTGCTTTTCAACAATGCGATTGCCTGATTGCGCCGACGGTTCCCACCACGGCGTTTTTTCTGGGAGAAAAAATCCGTGATCCGTTACAAATGTATTTATCGGATGTTTTTACCGTCCCTGCGAACCTTGCCGGCATTCCAGCCATGTCAGTTCCCTGTGGCACGGATTCAAACGGCCTGCCAATCGGCTTGCAAATCATGGCTGACCATTTCAATGAAGAAACGCTTTTACAGACGGGGAACGCTGTCGAAAGCATTGTCAAACAATGTAAACTGCATTAAATACGCATGAACGAATTAACACCATACCAAACAATCATCGGGTTGGAAGTGCATGCCCAATTAAAAACTGATTCCAAGCTCTTCTGTGGATGTCATTGGCAATTTGGCGCCCAACCCAATGCCAGGACCTGTCCGCTATGCCTCGGTTTGCCGGGCGCGCTTCCGGTCTTGAACCGAAAAGCAGTGGAATTTGCAATTAAGCTGGCATTAGCCGTTGAAGCCCGAATCGCTCAGCGAACTGCATTTTCCCGTAAAAATTATTTTTATCCGGACTTGCCCAAAGGCTATCAGATTTCACAATTTGACAGTCCAATTGCATCCTCAGGCAAATTAAAAATCCGGCTCAATAGCGGAATTAAAACAATCCATATCCGGCGGATACATCTCGAAGATGATGCCGGTAAATCCATCCATGCCGAAAGCTGGGTCCGAGAAAATGAAAGCTTGATCGATTTCAATCGCTGCGGTGTTCCGTTGATTGAAATCGTTACTGAACCTGAATTGTCAACCCCCGGCGAAGCCAGTCGATTTTTGCAAACCATCCGCCAATTGCTTCGATACCTTGATATTTGTGATGCAAACATGGAAGTCGGAAATTTGCGCTGTGACGCCAACATCTCAGTACGACCACATGGAGGAGCGACCTGGCCTGGTGTAAAAACTGAAGTGAAAAATATGAACTCGTTTCGGGCAGTGGAAAGAGCTCTGGCGTATGAGCAGCAGCGACAGATTGAACTGTTGGAGCACGGGGAAAAAATTTTATCGGACACTTTGCTCTGGAATGAAAAAGCTCAGGTCACCGAATCAATGCGAATTAAAGAACAGGCGCATGATTATCGCTATTTTCCCGAGCCGGATTTGCCGCCACTAAAAATCGATACCAGCTGGCTTGACAAAATTAAAAATGAAATGCCGGAATTGCCCGATGCCAGACGTGACCGGTTTATTCGCCAATATAAATTATCGCGTGCTGACGCCGACTTATTTACGGCGACAGTTGAGCTGGCAGATTTTTTTGAAAAAGTCGTCGTTCGTATCGGTGATGTCAGACTGGTGAACACATGGGTAAAAACAGAGCTGTTGCGTAGTGTAAACCAATCTGCTGACGAAGCCACCCCAATTTCCGCCGACGCTTTTGCCGAGCTGCTCGATTTTGTAAAACAAAAAAAAATAACAGCACAGTCGGCGAAAATAGTGCTTGTCGAAATGTTAACCAGCGAAAAAGCCGTCGCCGAAATCATCCACGATAAAAAATTAACCCTGCTTTCAGATGCCAATCAATTGGGTGTAATTGTGGATCAGGCAATTGCCGACAATCCGGATGCGGTTAAACATTATCGCAGCGGCAAACGCCAATTGCTGAATTTTTTTATCGGGCAAGTAATGAAGTTAACCCGAACCAAAGCTGATCCAGAGGCGGCAAAAAAAATATTGCTTGAAAAATTAGATGCCGAATAAATTTGAGAGCGCTTGAAAAATGTCTTGACTTTTAATAGTTTTTCGGTTAAATTTAAATTCAAATTTTTAAACGTTCATTTTATTTGCGATGGGGAATTGGCAATTTTCAGCAATGAATTTATCACGTCTGTTAAACTCTCTCGGATTCCCCCTTTAACAAAGAAAGTTGGAGACGATAATGAGACCGAAAGAAATAAAGAAGTTGATTGATCTACTAGAAGCAAGCACTATTAACGAACTCGAAGTCAGCCGTTTTGGCAGGAAAGTGAAGATTCGGAAAAATTCGGGTGCGCATTCGGAAAGGGTAGCCCTGCCTTCTTCGTCAACGACTACGATCGAAAAACCTGCAGTATCGCCCTCATCACCGCCTGATGTGGTAACTCAGGCTGTAATTGTACCTCAAAACGAATCCAATTTAATCGAGGTCAGGTCGCCAATGGTGGGAACCTTTTATCGCGCTCCATCTCCGGAGGCTGATCCCTATGTCCAGCAAGGCGACATCATCGCCCCAAATCAAGTGTTGTGTATTATTGAAGCCATGAAGTTGATGAATGAGATCGAGTCCGAAATTAGAGGGCGAGTGGTCGAAATATTGGGTGAAAACGGCAAGCCGGTTGAATACAACCAATTGCTCTTCAGAATAGAGAAAATATAATCAGCCAATCATAGCGGAGAAATTCAGCGTTGATAAAAAAAATACTCATTGCAAATCGCGGCGAAATTGCACTTCGTATCATTCGCGCCTGTAAGGAGTTGGGAATTGCCACGGTTGCAGTTTATTCTGAAGCTGACAGCGATTCGTTGCACGTTCGGTTCGCAGATGAGGTCGTAAAGATCGGACCCGGACCCAGCAACCAGAGCTATTTGAATATTCCCAGAATTATCAGCGCAGCGGAAATTACCAATGCTGACGCAATTCATCCCGGCTATGGTTTCCTGGCGGAAAATGCGCAATTTGCCGAAATCTGTGAGTCCTGCGATATTAAATTTATCGGTCCGTCCTCGGATATGATTGCCAATATGGGCGACAAGGCATTTGCCAAGGCGCGAATGAAACAGGCAAAAGTGCCAACCATCCCCGGTAGCGACGGCATTCTCCAATCAATCAGTGATGCGCTTAAAATAGCGGATCAAATTGGCTATCCGGTTATTTTAAAAGCAACCGCCGGTGGTGGTGGAAGGGGCATGCGGGTGGTTCGCGAGCCAAAAGAACTGGAACGCGCCTTTGTGACCGCCAGCAATGAAGCCGAATCTGCCTTTAGTAATCCCAGGCTTTACATGGAAAAATTTTTTGAACATCCGCGCCATATCGAGGTGCAAATAATGGGAGATCATTACGGAAACGTAGTCGCGCTGGGCGAACGCGAATGTTCGATTCAGCGCAAGCACCAGAAATTAATCGAGGAGTCGCCTTCACCGGCGGTCGATGATAAATTGAGGACGAAATTATCCAACGCCGCGGTTCAAGGCGCCAGCGGGGTAAATTACGAAAGCGCCGGTACCATAGAATTTTTACTCGATGAAAACGGTAAGTACTATTTTATGGAAATGAACACCCGCATCCAGGTCGAGCATCCGGTGACAGAAGCGGTTTACGGTATAGATTTGCTGAAGCATCAAATTTTACTGGCTGCCGGAGAACGGATCGACAACATGATGAAAGATTTTAAAATGCGGGGTCATGCTATCGAATGCCGCATCAACGCCGAAGACCCCGATAAAAATTTTCGCCCCTGCCCCGGTAAAATTGAAAGCTTTCACGTTCCTGGTGGACCCGGCGTACGAGTGGACACTCACGCCTATGCCCAGTATGTCATTCCTCCATTCTATGACTCTCTCATCGCCAAAGTGATCACTAACGGGAAAGATAGAAGCGAAGCCATCGGCAGAATGCGTCGCGCTTTGGAAGAATTTATCATCGAAGGCATATTCACCACGATAGCTTTCCATCAGCGCGTTCTGCAAAATGAAAGTTTTATCAAAGGAGAATTTGATACCAAATTTATCGAAAAATATTTTCTAAATCGTCCTGAGAATGAAAAACAAGGGGAAAAAAATGGAAATACCAAATGAACTATTGTACACCGAAGAACACGAATGGGTTCTGGTAGATGATGGCGTTGTTGCTGTCGGGATTACTGATTATGCTCAAGGAGAGCTGGGTGATATTGTGTTCGTAGAACTCCCCGGAGTGGATACGGAAGTTAAACAAACCGAACCCTTTGGTACTATCGAAGCGGTTAAGGCAGTGTCGGATTTGTTTTCGCCGGTTTCCGGTGTTGTTGTCGAAATCAACGACCTGCTGCAAGATAAACCGGAACTCATCAATCAGAGCCCTTATGATGAGGGTTGGATGATCAAAATCAGAATGTCGGACACCTCAGAGTTAAAATCATTAATGAGCCCAGAAAGTTACAAAAAGCATATTAGCTAATTTTTTTATCCGAAATTCGCTGCATCAGTTTTTAACGATTGATCCGAACATTGATTTTTTACCGGTTTATGTTCGGATTAATGTACTGGATAGAAAAATAAGCGGGCTTTGAGAGAACGAGTAAACAGCCGGTTGAAATGGAGTTAGAGAAATATGCCTTATATACCCAACACCGACGCCGATCGCAAAGCCATGTTGGAACGGATAGGCGTGACTAATTTTGAAGCTTTGCTTTCAGACATTCCGGACAATTTACGGTTTCATGGCGACCTGGCGTTGCCAGACCCATTATCCGAGTTGGAAGTTTTTCGACTGATCGGGCAAAAAGCCGGCTGCAACAAAAGCGTGGGTGACGCAGTGAGCTTCCTCGGTGGCGGCGCCTATGACCACTTTATACCGGCTGTGGTGGGTCATATTTTGTCCCGCTCGGAATTTTATACCGCCTACACCCCGTATCAGGCTGAAGTGAGTCAGGGTACGCTGCAGGCAATTTATGAATTTCAATCGATGATTGCTGAACTGATGGCAATGGAGGTCGCCAACGCCTCCATGTACGACGGCGGTTCAGCACTGGCAGAGGCAGCATTAATGGCGATCGCAGAAAAACGCAAAAAGACCCTGCTTGTCTCAAGGGGCGTTCATCCAAATTATCGTCAGATTATCAACACCTATTGCCACGGTCAGAACATCAAAATCGAATTGATCGAGTTGGAGCAAGGGATTACCTCGGCCGATGCGTTGGCAAATAAAATTGATCAAAACGTTGCTGCGGTGGTGATTCAACATCCCAATTTTCTGGGAAATTTAGAGCCAGTATTCGATCTCAGCCGGCTCACCCACGAACACGGCGCCATGCTGCTGAGCTCCAACGATCCCATTTCGCTGGGGCTTTTAGCGCCCCCCGGAGCATATCAGGCGGACATTGCCACTGGTGAGGGACAGGGGCTGGGAAACAGTTTGAACTTTGGCGGTCCGTATCTGGGCATTTTTGCCTCCCGCTTCGACTATGTCCGAAAAATGCCAGGTCGAATCGCCGGGGCGACCAAGGATAGCAAGGGGCAAAAAGGCTATGTGTTAACGTTTCAAGCCCGGGAACAGCATATTCGCCGGGCAAAAGCGACTTCCAACATCTGCACCAATCAGGCGTTGAACGCACTGGCGGCGACCGTGTATCTGGCGTTGTTGGGAAAATCCGGCATCGGAGAGCTGGCAAACCTATGCCTGCAAAACAGCCATTATTTGGCGGGTCAAATCAACCAACTGAAAAATTTTGAACTGACTTTTGCAGCGCCATTTTTCAAAGAATTTGTGGTTCAAACCCCGGT
>DSAU01000095.1 GCA_011046315.1 bacterium | reverse complement strand
TACTTGTTGTTATTTAACTTTTTTATTTGTCCTTTATTTACAATCTATTTCTTTGCGTGTTCTTTGCGCTTCTGTGTCTTTGCGTGAATTTTAATACGCTTTACCCAACCCGTGATCGGTTACGATTAGAAAGATATAAGTTTTTATAAAGGCAAAACTATTTATCTCGCAAGGTATAACCAGCCTCTTTCTTCAAGAAGTCTATCAACAAATTTTTGATTTCACGGACATCTTCATGTAAAATGTTAAACCGCTGATTGAAATCAATGCGGAGATCGTCTATCCTTCTGTTTAAATCATCAAATCGTTTATCCACGCCCTGGAACCTTTGATTGACATCTTCAAACCTTTGATTGACATCTTCAAATCTTTGGTTGACATCATCAAATCTGCTGTTATTAAAAAAGAAGCCAATGACCAACGCCAATACAATCGGCAGGACAATTGACAGAACGTGTATCCATTCCATAAGTTCTCCCTCCATTTTTTCAGCTTGCTTAATAATACAACATTTTTTTATAAATGTCAAGTAATTTGAGCGAAATCCAGGACGACCTCAGGTATTGGTGGAAATAGAAACTGATGCCATCGCGTTATTTGATACAATCGATGCAATTGCTTGGTCAATTTGAAAAATTAAACCTGTTATTACAGCAAGATCTTAAAATTTGAGTCAAAGCTTATATATGGCAAAGATGAGTATTACAAGCTCGTCCCGCCGTTAAGCGGGATTAACGTTTAACAAAATGATCTGAATGTCAAGCGATGGCATCAGTAATCCCTCCAAAACCGATGTATTACGAAATCCATATTTTGGAGTTAACAATAAACAGATTTCTCTAAACAATCATACTCGAATTCATTATAAAAATAAATACTCGATGAAAGTTGTTATTCGCCGACAAACATGTATCCGGCGCTGCGGATGCTTTTAAAATAAATTGGTTCTGCCTGAGTTGGTTCGAAAAATTTACGTAGACGGACGATAAAATTATCGACAGTCCGGGTTTCAATCTCAGAGGTAATATTCCACACATTCTCCAACAGCTCTTTTCGGGAAACGATTTTACCCTTATTTTCGATCAGGTATTTTAGGAGCATGGCTTCTACGGTTGTCAATTGAAATTGCTGTTTGCCAGAGCGAGCTTTCAAATTTTCAAAATTGATTTCATTATCACCAAAGCGGTATACTGGTTGGGCAGTGGTCACTTTTTTGTACCACATCTTCCGTTTCAACATGCCCTTCACCCGAACTAACAACTCTTGTAAATGAAACGGTTTGGTCATATAGTCGTCAGCGCCCAATGCCAGCCCGTGAATTTTGTCATCGACCGATGTTTTAGCAGTCAGCATGAGGATCGGGATTTCCGGTGATTTTTCTCGAACGAGCCTGGTGACTTCGAATCCATCAAAATATGGCAGCATAATGTCAAGGATAATCAGATCAAATTCTTTGGTCCTGACAAGATCAAGCGCCTGTTTGCCGTCTTTAGCCCAGACAACGTGGTAACCCTCTTCGGTCAAATTGTATTCCAATCCCTTGGCAAGCGCTTCCTCATCTTCAACTAACAAAATTATGCTGCCTGAAAATTGATTGTTTTTCATTTATACTTCCTCAAAGATAATTTTTTTTAAAAACGGATTTTTAAATAACGACTTGAGATTTCTTTTTTTTAACGGGTCGTAAATTGGTAATTCAATTTTGAACGTCGTGCCCTTGCCCGCGCCCGGGCTGTGCACTGATATTTTTCCGCGATGAAATTTGATAATTTCTTTAGCCCAGTACAAGCCCAAACCGGTGCCGGTAACGTTTGGGCTGTTTTGGTTGTAGACCCGATGGAATTTTTTAAAAACGTCCTTTTGATCATCTGGCAAAATTCCGATGCCCTGATCGGCAAATTTTACTACAAATTTCTTCTTCCCGACAGAAAAATTAATTGTCAACCGCACCTTTTGGTCACTGTATTTAATCGCATTATCAATTAGATTATCCACCACGATTTTTATTGCATTTTGATCCATCATACATTGGCAGTCGGTGTTTCCTGAAATTTCCACTGCTTCGGGAGGCAGTTTAAATTGGTGCATTGATTTAGTGATAATTTCCCGCATCAGCGATTCGGCTTCATAGACCGCGTAGTTGTGGGCAATCTTTTTTTGTTCAAGTTTTGAAATGTTCAATATCGAATTGATGAGGTGATTTAACCGGTTGGTGTCATTTATCATCAAGGCGAAAAATTCATTTTGCTTTGAACGAGGCACATCGCGAAGTTTCATCGTTTCCAGATATAATTTTATTGAGGCTAAAGGCGATTTCAATTCATGGGTAACATTACCAATGAAATTATCATACAACCGCGTCAGGCTCAATTGTTTATTCAAATAGATGAAGATCAAATACATACTCGTCAGGATGGCAACCAGCAAAAAAAGTCCCACCACCAATGTCAACAGATTGGCACTCTTAGAGATGAATTGAGTGGAAATTTTATCGCCGACCAGTTCAAAAATGATGTAATTGGAAATGTACCAGTAGATCCACATGCCGACAAGCGATAACCACGCTATTTGCGCCAGCACAAAAATAACCACCGGATGCCGGAGAAAATTTTTTATTCTCATCGTGACCTGCTTTGATAGTTTTACATTTCTTTTACAGTACTTAAAATTTTTATTTATTATATTAACCAGTGAAAATGGTATTAGTAGAAATTCCAATCACCAGTTTTCGGAGACATTTCAACTTTTGAAAACTCAACAACTAAAATGAATTGTTTGGTAACCGATCACAGGGTGAATGAATAAAAACCGCTGAAGCGGTTGCAGGAGTTATTTTGAGATGATTATGGCACCATCCCGCCCTGGCGGGATCATGGTGTTGACTGCATTAACGAAACATGTCCGAAGCCGTTTCAACGGCTTCTAGATACATCCTGTGATCGGTTACATTGTTTGAATATTTTATTTAACGTTCCAAATTGGAATTTGATCATAAAAAAATTAAGTCCAATTGAATGCTTGCGCCTGATGATCGGTTGTTAAAAAAATAGCCAACCGCGCTTTTTATAATTTTTCAACCGCGAATCGGTCTATCTTTTATCATTGAACTCAGCTCAATTTTTTATCATGCGCATGATTTGCTAAATAGCGAGATTTTTTTTGTGACTGATCATTGATATTAATTTGAGCGGATGGTTAGTTTCAATTTATAAATATGAATGAGCAGTTGAAAACGGTTGGAGCAAATTTTCAATTTTTGGGCGAGTGTAGTGAACGGTCACAACGCTTCACTACAGCTATCCCCAATAAAAACAGGTTCACTTAAATTTCAGCTAATCATTCAAATCAAAAATAATTCAGTTTAACAAAGTGGAGAAAACGATGAAGATTCCAAGGCTTCACATCGGAACGATGGTATCGGAAATCCCTTTGGTACAAGGCGGTATGGGTGTGCGCGTGTCGCTGGCTTCGCTTGCAGCCGCAGTGGCAAACCAGGGTGGAATCGGTACAATCTCAAGTATCGCCCTCGGTGATATTAATGCTAATTCGAAAAAATACATACAGACTTCAAACGAAGCCCTGATTCGAGAAATCAGGAAAGCTAAAGGTTTGACCTCAGGCAATCTTGCCATAAACGTGATGGAGGCGCTGAGTAACGCGGCTGAGCTGATCAAGTCGGCGGTTAAAGAGGGCATCAAGATGATCGTCATGGGCGCCGGACTGCCGCTAAAATTACCTGAAATTGTCGCCGATGATTCCGTCAACCTTGTCCCGATCGTCAGCTCCGGGAGAGCCGCGGGATTGATACTTCGCAGTTGGGATAAACGCTACCAAAGGGTGCCCGATGGATTTATCCTGGAAGGTCCGCTGGCTGGCGGTCATCTCGGATTTTCCATAGAACAGTTGGAAAAAATTGATGACTATTCCCTGGAGAAGCTGTTGCCGGATGTTTTGTCGACGGTGAAAAGTTATCAAGAAAAATATGGCAAAAAAATTCCCATCATTGTTGGTGGCGGCGTCTACGACGGAAAAGACATCGCGCGGATGTTATCCCTGGGAGCTTCAGGCGTGCAGATGGGAACGCGTTTTGTTTGTACTGATGAATGTGATGTTTCCCCTGAATTTAAGCAGGCATATCTGGAATCATCCCGCGATGATATTGTCATCATCAAAAGTCCGGTCGGTATGCCTGGTCGCGCCATTAAGAATAAATTTCTGCGCGATGTGGAATCTAACGGCAAATACCGGATAAAATGCAAATACCGATGTCTTTCCGCTTGTAAGATCGATAAAGCGAAATACTGTATCGCAAAGGCATTGCTGAATTCCTGGGCTGGCGATGTCGATCATGGATTAATTTTTTGCGGAGAAAATGCTTACCGAATTAACAAAATCGTCTCGGTAAAGGAGTTGATTGCGGAGCTTTGCGCTGATCTCAAAGCAGCTTGATTTTTATGAAAAATGACCGCAAATATCAAATTCCAGCATGTTGACAGAGACATGAATCCTGCATATTGGGATCTTATCAAACCAGGAACGAAAGGGATTCGTTGTTAACAATGGAATTGTTCGTCATAGCGAGATTTTTTTTTTTGCGGATGAAACATTCTCAAAAGTACTGTTATGAAAAGAGGTTGTTGCGTTAAAAACAGCTATCAGAGAGCCGCGCCTAATGAATTTGTTGTGGAAGCCCCGTTGCTAAACTTTCGTACCGCCTCATTTACAGGCGGAACACAGATGCCATCGCTTGATAATCTGATTATTTGACAGTTGATAAAATTTTTAACTTGAATTATTCACAAATTTGGGCTGAAGCCCAACTAATTGAACAATTGGCTAACCCCAGCTTTAAAGCTGGAGGTAGCCAAAATCTGCATAAAAGTTGGACTTTAGTCCAGAATTATTAAGTTTATGAATAATTTATGTTAAATCAAGCTATCTATTTCAAATATTTTTACAAATAAAGCGATGGCATCTGTCTACGTCTCCGCCCATGACTGATGTACTACAAACATTGGCTTTCTATCCCAATTTAGCGGGATAGGACATTTAATAATCCTTTCCTTTTTCTTATTATATCGATAATATATCGTTTGTTATTTATGTATCAAATATCTGCGTTTCTAAATTTTGCAGAAATTCGAAATATCTGAATTTGAACAATTTTTCGCTTGCATGTTTTTTATGAGTTTTGTATATTTTACCTTTAGAAATAAAATACACTCTTGATAGCAACCGGATAAAAATAAAATATTGAATCAAAATGATCGATTTTTGGGTCCAAACATTTGAACAGCAAAAAGGCGCCTGTCAACGCCGGGTAATATTTTTGCAACTACCGGCTAAAACTATGTCAAGCCGCAACTGCATACAGCAGTTTATCTATAAAGAGTGCACCTGATTTTGATGGTGCATTTTTTTTTATTCGTTCAATGGACATGGAAGGAAAAAATATAATTGATGGGAGGCAACTATTAAATGGATTTCTCGGAACTGGCACATCTGCAAAATTTAGACAATCGCTTAATGGAATTGGAAGCGTTTAAAGGTGATCTTCCTGAAAAGGTTGAACAGCTTAAGGATGAATTGTCCGAATTGACAGCGCAACTGAACCAAAATCAAAGCGAATTGACGCAATGCAAAAAAGAGCTTGTAATTAACAAATCGGAAATTGACCAATTAAACAATAGCTTAGAAAAATATCAGGAAAAAATATATTCGGTAAAGACCAACAAGGAGTACGACGCCATCACGGCTGAGATAGAGTCGGTGGAAGCAAAAATAAACGACGCCGAAATTAAGGGCGTCCAATTGTTGGAGCAGGAAGAACAACTGGAGCAGCAGGTCGAACAATTGGATAGCCAGGTTTCGCAATGCCGGGAACAGTTGAAAAAACATGAAGCCATGCTGAAAGAAAAAATGGCGCAAACCGAATCCCAACAAAAAAATCTGATACAGGAACGCGAGCTGATTATTAAATCGATGGATCGCAGACTTTATTATCAATACCAGCGAATCAGCAAGGGAAAGGACGGTTTCGCTGTGGCTGAGGTTAACAAATATACCTGCAGCGGATGTTTCGCCACCATCCCGGCACAGACAGTGATGGAAGTTCGTAAAATGGATCAGATCATCCTTTGCGAAACATGTGGACGTATACTGATCCCGCCGACAATTAATGAGAAGGCTGAACTAACTGCTCAATGATCCCAAGGAGCGACCGGGTCTCAAATAAAAATGCATCGTAGTTGAATTACGACTAATGAGCTGCAGTAGTTCCATATTGCCTAATATCAGCAACTGGTTAGATCGAGCGTTGCTGTAAAAAAAAATAGAAATATTTTATTTTCAAGCTCGTAACAAATCTAATCTAATAGCAGTGCATCTTGATTTCTGTGTGTTGCGCTGATCGATCAATAAAATTGAAAAGGCATCCAAACTAAGGCAGGCGATCGCGTCCGCCAGCCGGCGGATGAGGAAAGTCCGAACTCCACAGGGCAGGGCGCCTCATAACATGAGGGAGGTGTGAGCCTACGGAAAGTGCCACAGAAAACATACCGTCCCGCTAAAGCGGGACAAGGGTGAAAAGGTGGGGTAAGAGCCCACCGGTTCTCTGGTAACAGAGAATGCCTGGTAAACCCCGCCCGGAGCAAGACCAAATAAGAGAAGAGAAGTTGCCCGCTTCGTTTGATTCTCGGGTAGGTCGCTTGAGGTTCTGAGTGATCAGGATCCCAGAGAAATGATCGTCCACGACAGAATTCGGCTTATCGCTTTGGTTTGGATGCTTATTTTTGTAAATTACGTTATTTGATATATAGAGGGTTCTTGATGAATTTGAAATGGGTTCAAGCTGATGATATCGACGCAGAGTTGATAGAAAGTTATGCCCAACGATTGAATATCCCAATAATCATCTCTAAAATTTTGCTAAATCGAGGCATTGATACGTTCGACCAGGCAAAACATTTTTTTCGGGGAAGCATCGACGATCTTTATGATCCGTTCCTGATGCCGGACATGGAAAAGGCAGTAAACCGCATTATCCAGGCGTTAAATAAAAAAGAAAAGATATTAATCTACGGCGATTATGATGTCGATGGGATCACCTCGGTGTCGGTGTTGTACTTGCTGCTTCAAGAATTGGGCGCTGATGTCATCTTTTACATTCCCCATCGCATTCAAGAAGGATACGGACTTTCGCTATTCGGTATTGATGAAGCGCTGAAAAATCAGGTGTCGTTGATCATTTCAGTGGACTGTGGAATCACCGCGTTGGAAGAAGTGGAATACGCCCGCAAATTCAACATCGATGTGATCATAAGTGACCATCACGAGGAAGGACTGGACCTCCCCCATGCGCTCGCCATACTAAATCCCAAATGCAAAAACTCGAACTACCCGTTTCAAGAACTCGCTGGCGTGGGCGTTGCTTACAAGCTGGGTCAGGCGTTGGTTCAGACGATGAAACTCGATTCTTCAATCATCGAACAGTTTAGCGACCTGGTCGCCATTGGCAGCACCGCTGATATTGTTCCTCTGATTGATGAAAACCGGATTTTCGTCAAAGAGGGGCTGAGAATGATCAATAACACCGAGAAACCGGGATTGAAAGCATTGCTCAAGGTGGCCGGGATGTCTGACAAGCCTATTGGTACCGGTCAGATTGTCTTTATACTGGCGCCGCGCATCAATGCTATCGGCAGGATGGGGGATGCTCAATTGGCGGTTGAATTGCTAACGACCCAAGATCCGGCCAGGGCATGGAAAATCGCTAATATTTTGGAGAGCGAAAATCGTATCCGAAAAGACATTGACGAAGAAACGTTTCGTAACGCCCAGACCATGGTTGACAGCCAGTTTGATCTTTCAAACAGCTACGGTCTGGTATTAGCCAGGGAGGGCTGGCATCCCGGTGTGATCGGAATCGTGGCTTCCAGGGTGGTGGAAAAATATTATCGACCCACGGTGATGATTTCGATCGATACTGAAGTTGGTAAGGGGTCGGCTCGCAGCATTTCCGGATTCGATATTTACCAGGCAATTAAACAATGCGAAGACCTGCTCATTGCTTTTGGCGGTCACAAATACGCTGCCGGGCTGATGATTGACAAAAATAACATCGACGGTTTTCGTCAACGCTTCAATGAAATAGCCCAACAACAATTGACCGATGAGTTGTTGCAGCCCAAACTGCGAATTGACGGTGAAATCCGCCTGAGTGAGATTACGCCCAGATTGGTTCAGTTGTTAAAAATGTTTGCGCCTTTCGGACCCCAGAATATGCGACCGGTTTTTCAAACCAATAAATTACAAGTAGTTGGAACCCCTATCATTGTCGGGAAAAATCACCTGAAGTTTCACGTTCGCCAGGATGGTGTGGTTTTTGACGCCATCGGTTTTAATCTGGGCGATTTGATTTATCGAATCGAACCAGGAGCGTACAATCTGGACATGGCTTACGTCGTTGAAGAGAACAACTACCTGGGCCGTACCTCATTACAATTGCGAGTCAAAGATTTAAGATAAAGGTAATAGTTCACCTGTCATTCCGGCTGGAGCGAAGCGGAATGCCGGAATCTCAATAATAGAACTTTTAAATATTAATTTGCACATATATTC
>DSAU01000088.1 GCA_011046315.1 bacterium | reverse complement strand
TGAATCATGGTGTTAGTTCAAAGAGGCATTGAAACAACACCACAATTTATTGTGGTGAAATAATCATCTCAAAACAGTTCTTTTAACCGCTTCAGCGGTTTATATTCACTCACCCTGTGATCGGTTACGTTTCACGCGCGCATAGCTACTGTAAACATAAAAGTTAGCAATAAATTTTTCTTGATCAATTTTGTGCATTGAAAAACCAGCCGAGGGTTCTGTTTCAGCTCATATTATTAGTTAAAGCCGTTCAACTGGTCATTAATCGTAAGATCAATTTTCGATGCATCTCATTGGCGCATTTTCAAAAATTTAAAAGATTGGGAAATTGAGAAGCTGCATTTCAATAACATTATTACGTTTGTTTGCCATGGCCATTATTTTTCAGGTCTCTTTGCTGGCTTTTGCTTATGAATGGCAGGCAACTGCAATTTCAGCAGATTCCATTAAAAAACATGTATATATTCTCGGACATGACTCACTTCAAGGCCGTGGTACCGGCACCATCGGCGGAGCAAAAGCTGCTCAATATATTGCCGGACAGCTCGCAAAAATAGGATTACGACCGATTGGAGATCAGAAAACATATTTTCAATCCATTCCCATGCACGGCAGTTATGCCTTGCCCGGGTCACGATTAATTTTTCACTTAAACGACTCAACCCATGTATTGCAAATAAACAAAAATTATCTGCTCTATAAAACTGGCGCCCAGACATTAATACCACAACCGACACCATTGGTATTTGTCGGTTATGGGATCATCGCACCGGAATTTGATTATAATGATTATCAATCCATTGATGTGGAGGGAAAAATAGTCATCTTTTTATCTGGAGAACCGCCGTCTGATGACCCCGCTTACTTCAATGGTCCTTATCCAACTATTTACAGTTACCCCGAATCTAAACAACGTATCGCCATTTCTCGCGGCGCCAAAGGCAGCATTTTGATTCCTTCGCCACGAAATGAACCAGCGTTTAGTTGGGAACGATATGTGCGAGAATTTTCATTGGAAGACGTTACCTTGGCATATTCAATCTCTGCCAATTTGAGTCTCATCATTAATCCTAAGGTAGCAGAGAAGCTTTTCCGGGACACAAATGTGAATCTGGAAGCCATTTTCAAACAGGATTCAGAAAGCAAACTAAGCAGCTTTGATCTGCCGGGAAAAATATCATTTCATGGAAAATTTGTCGAACGGGAATTCTTTGCAGCCAATGTGGTAGCTATGCTTCCCGGAAAAAATAAACAGCCAGATGATTCTTATCTCTTAATTTCCGCGCATTATGATCATCTGGGCATCGGACCGGCTGTCGCTGGTGATTCTATCTATAATGGTGTTTTTGATAATGCAGTGGGTGTCGCTGGTGTGATTGAAATTGCCAGAGCCTTTGTTAAGCATGACCGAAAACCTTTGCACTCGGTTATTTTTTTCTTTCCGACTGCAGAAGAAAAAGGAGTTCTGGGATCCACTTATTATACAGATCATCCTATAGTGCCGCTTTACAAAACATTAGCTGCGATCAATGTTGATGGGTTGTCCATGTTTGATAAATTTACCGAGATTGTGGGAATCGGGGCTGAATATTCATCATTGGGCGATCAATTGCAGGGTCTGGCGCAGAGGTTGGGCTTGAACTGCGCGCCGATTCCTGCCGCCTTTATCAGCAGCGAAACTTACGCCCGCTCCGATCAAATCGCGTTTGCAAAAGCTGGGATTCCAGCTATTGCCATTGCCGAAGGCATCGGCAAGGCCATTTTATCCCGCGAGGAATCGATGCAAAAATTGATTGACTGGATGAATAATATCTATCACACACCGTTTGATGATTTGAACCAACCCATGAACTTTGAAGCTGCAAAACAACATTGCGAGGTGATATTTTATTTTTGTCAGCAATTGGCGAATTTAGAAGAATTTCCCCAATGGAAAAGCGGCGTCCCTTTTATTAACGCGCGATTACAATCCATTGCAGAAAAACGATAGTCATTATTAAAGTGATTTGATGAAATGAAAAAACTAATATTATTTCTTCTCCTGTCGTTTATTTTGCTAAAATGCGGCTGGTTCCGGTTGGCTGCGCCAGTCTCCATTCGCCTGAAGGGATCGGATACCATGCTGATCTTGGCGTCGCACTGGGCTGAAACCTACATGAAGCTCAAACCAAATGTTGCGATTTATGTTGAAGGCGGCGGCACTGAAAAGGGAGTCGAAGCGCTTATTCAGGGTAGGGCAGATATTTGTCTTGCGTCGCGTCCGCTGCGTGCCAGAGAAATCATGACTATGGCTCAAAAAGCCGGGGTGATCGGAATCCAATTTTTAGTGGCAAAAGATGGGCTTAGCCTTTATGTGCATCCGTCCAATCCGGTACAGGATATCCGATTAGAGGATGTGAAAAAAATATTTCGCGGGGAAATCACCAACTGGTCTCAGGTGGGCGGTAACGACGAGCCGATTTTGGTGTTGATTCGACCGCCGAATTCAGGAACTCATCTTTATTTTAAAGAGCATGTGCTCAATGGCGAAGCCTATGGCAGCTGCGCACAAACCATAGCCACCACCTCTAGGTTGGTCGAGGCGGTGATCAAAAACCGCGAAGCCGTTGGCTACGGCGGCAGTGCTTATGGCGCCGAAGTTACCCATTGCAAAATCAATGGAGTTGAGCCGACAGTGGAAAACGTGCAGAACGATAGTTACCCCATAATTCGGTATTTGTACCTATTTACCACCAATACACCCCGCGGTGAATTGAAATCTTTTATCGACTGGATTTTAAAAGATGGGCAAAAAATCGTCCGTGAAGTTGGCTATATTCCACTTTGGGAACAGCATTAGTTTTAAATCATGTCCATATCAAAATAAAAAACACTGCCTTTTGCCGGTACACTATCCAGGTAAATTTTACTACCGTGCCGTTCGATAATATGTTTTACAATAGCCAAACCAAGACCGGTGCCGCCCACCTCGCGCGAGCGGGCTTTATCGACCCGATAGAAACGTTGAAATATCCGCTCGTGGTATTTGGCGTCGATGCCGATGCCGGTGTCCTTTACCTCTATCCTCACCCGCTGATTGTTCACTGGCAGCAGTTGTACTTGAACTGTACCATTTTCAGGCGTGTACTTTATCGCATTATCAATCAGATTTTCAAAAACCGTCACAAACAGTTCCCTATCAGCTTTAATTCCGATGTTCCGGTCAACGTAATTAAACGAAATATCAATTTTTTTTAGCGCTGCCTTCTCCCGAAACGTATCCACAATACGGTTTAAGAATGGAACCAGCTTAATTTTTCGCAGCTTGAGCGGTATGTCATGTTCCAGTTTTGATAATTTCAACATATCACTGACCAGAAATTCTAAACGCCTGGATTGTTCATAAATCCGCTTAATAAATCGCTGACAGGCTTCGGGTGATTTTAATGCGCCTTCCAGCAGCGTTTCAGCATAGCCGATTATCGAAGTCAACGGGGTTTTTAATTCGTGGGAAGCGCTGGCGACAAAATTACGTCGAATGGCTTCAAGGTGCTTCAGTTCAGTGATGTCGGTAAGTTGAACGAGAACCCCCCTGGTTAGCTCATCCTCGGAAATAGAAAACGGTGAGCTAAAATAGTTTAAAAATCTTTTTCCGCTTGAATCATAATAGTAAAACTCGCCGCTATTAGTACAATTATTTTGGAGGCTGCTGCGAACAGCGGCTAAAATGGGGTCCCAGGATAGCAGAGCGGACATTTTCTTTTGATGAACATCATCTGGTTCAATTTTTAATATATGAAACAAAGCAGTGTTGGCGTTAAGTATGCGCTCATGCTGATCGATGGCAATGATGCCGACATTTAAATTTGTCAGAATGTTTTTTAGTTTCGACCTTTCATCTGAAATTAAATTTATCTGTTGTTTGAGCCGCGTTGTCAGTTGGTTCAGAATTCGATTGAGAGCGCCAATTTCATCTTTGCGCACGACTGAAAATGACCGGTTAAGATCGCCATCGGCAATGCGTTGCGCGGTGCCGACAATGCGCAAAATGGGGCGGGTGACGATTGTTCCCAAATAGAAAGCGCCAAAAAATAGTACCAACAATCCGATAACGGTTGCAATTATTATTGAGTTGAAGACGATCTCCATCGATTCTTCAAAATGCCGGGCGTAATATGCTAACCGCAAAAAACCAACCTTCTCCTTTTCAAAATGAATGGGGAATGCGGTGTAAAACAAACGTCGGTTTACTGTATCGCTGATGCGGTAACTTTGACCCCAACCGGCTGTAATGGCTTCCTGAACCTCGGGCCGGTGGAGATGGTTGTCCATTGCTGAAACCAGTTCCCGCCGGACATCAGAATCGCACAATACATTGCCCGCGCTGTCAATTATCGAGACTCTGGAATTTACGATGCTTTTAAGTTGAAAAACCCAACTCCACAGCGCCTCATTATTTGATGTCAATGGGAGCAGGTTTTTCTGCTCGAGTATCACGACAGACAATTCGGTTTTCATTCGCATTTCATCAAAAGTCTGTCGGAACAGATAGTTTCGGATGCTGTAATAGACCACAAAATCAAAAATGATAAAACCGGTCATTGAGATCAACAGCACCACAAAAACAAAATTCCACTTATATTTTTTAAAAATAGTGCCAAACAAGTACATTACTCCGGGTTTAGACCCCATAGCCGTCAGTTTAAAAGCCTAACTTGCTATAAATAGATCGTCGCTAACGCGATTTTGCGCTAATAAAATGAGCTAATTTGATAAAAAATAGCGGTGATCGCAGACCGTAAGTATTGATAAACACGATATATTTATAGAAATAAGTCGTACCTGATTTAGAAAGTCTCGTCAGGGACGATATATAACAATCACAGCAAGGGCAGGTGACTCTCCTACACATCCATAGCTGCGGTTAGCGGGGCAGCAATAATTAAATTAAACTAACGCGCTTTCCTTCCCGGAATCTTTCACAAACACGCACGACGAATGGGTTAATTCCGTGGCTTCTCGAATGAAATCAAACGGGATGGTGTTTTGCGCCAGTCCAAAAATGTTTACATCGGCTCGGGGTGCTGATTTTATTTTATTTTTAAACGGTCCTGTTAAAACATAGAAATCTGTCATCGCTGGCAGCCGCGCCTGGTCGCTCAGTGTTTCTAAAAATTTGTACAAGCGATGTTCGTCTTTTTTATCATCAGCCACTGTTACCAGATTTATTTTACCTTCCCAATTCGCCTGCAACTGAAGGGTAATCAACATTGCCAAATGCCAATTGGGACTCTTATCCCGCAGCCAAATATTGACATCCTGCATCATGCCAAAAGCCATCCGTGGGTGCTGGCGCAAGATAATCGTGCCCATTTCGTTTTTAGCTGCATGAGCGACAATCTCATCGATGATTGTATCTTTTCGTTTATCATCGCCCAGGGTTAAAAACAGAATGTTCGGTCGAAAAGCTCCGCCCTTCAACATCTGGATCACCAGTTTCGCCCCGTGTAAGAAATTTTCGTCCTCCAAAACCACTGAATTGACCAAAATCCCCTGATCTCTAATAGGTCTCAGCAATGATTTTAGAGATTCTTCTGTTTGCTGGACATTTTCATTTTTAACCGTAAAGCTGAAAATACTGCCGGCGGGATAAGTGATATTCCGAATGAACAACAAGGGTCCTGCCCAGACCTCAGGATTTTCGATGGGCAATAACAAATCCGGTTTCCAGGTGATCTGGTGTTTGGGGAATTGGGCGGACAACCGCGACGCCCGTTCTGCCAGCACCAGGAACAATCCGCCCCGAATATCCCCCCAGGGTGTATGCAGTTCTTTTTTTGCCAGCCAAAAGTAGATCGTGACGATAATTACGATTGCAATAACACTGAAAACAGGATTGATCAAAAACATTATTAATATACAACCGATAGCTCCAATTAGCGGCGCGAATCGCGGAATTTTAAAAGTTGGTCGAAAACTGATAATCTTCATTCCCTGCTGAATAAACACTACCAGATTTAACATGCCGTAGGTTATCAGGAAAAACATGGTGATCAGTCCGGCAAGAAAATTTAGATTACCCAGAATCAGACAGACCAGAACGACCATTCCAGTAAAAATGATAGCGTTTCGAGGCTCATTGGCTTGGGTTTTCAGAGCAAAAAATTTATGAAACGGAACTGTCTTTTGTTCAGCCAATGCTTGCAAAATCCGCGGAGCGCCCATCAGGCTTCCCAACGCTGAAGAAAGCGTTGCGCCCATAATGCCCGCAATCACAGCCGGTCCCCATAAAGCATTATTCACTAAAAACATCTGATTAGTACGAAGGTCCTCCGGCTGTCCGATACGGCTACAAAGATAAGCGATCACCAAATAAACGACCATTGTAATGAAAACCGAACTCATTGTGCCCAACGGAATTGCGCGCCGGGGATCTTTAAGATCGCCTGACATATTGGCGCCTGCCATGATCCCGGTTACCGCCGGAAAAAAGACAGCAAAGGTATACCAGAAATCGCCATCCTCAAAATTCCCGATCAATACAAAATCAGAGACAGGCTCGGTGGGTGTGAAAAAAAATGAAACCAGCGAAATGCCCATAATGGTCATAATGACAAACTGGACTTTTATCGCCAGATGAGCGCTGATATATGAGACCGTAAGCAAGCCGAGCAAGGCAAGACTGGCAACCAGCAAATGGTCATGACCGGGAAACACCATACGCCAGCCTTCAGTAAAGCCAATAATATATAACGCAACCGAGAGTGTCTGTGCAATATAAAGCGGGATTCCAATACTGCCGCCAGCTTCCAGGCCCAGCGATTTTGAAATTATGGAATAGGCGCCACCGGCGCCAATTTTGATATTGGTCGTAATTGAAGACATCGAAAGACCGGTGCAGATTGTAACTGTTTTCGACAAAATAATGATGAGCACTGCACCCAAAAAACCAACATTACCCACAACCCAGGCAAGCCGCAGGTACATGATTACGCCGAGAATGGTCAATACATTTGGCGTAAACACACCGCCGAACACCCCGAATTTTTTCGGAGTGGTGCTTTGTTTTCTGGTAAATATTTTTCTAATATACGCTGACTTGTTTGTTTTTGCAGTTTCAATATTCATCTATAGTTTTTTTCCTTTTCACTATCTGATTCGCCGGTAAAGGTATCGCCATTGTACAGAATTTTATTCAGCTCTAGTTTGGGATTGTCTCGCCAACTTTCAAGCGACAATAAATTCTGTTAAAATCAGCCGATAGCGTCAGCTAACCCGATGAATTCACAGCGGCTTCGATTTCGCCATGACGAGGAAATTGCAAGACAGCTATAAGATACAAATTTTCGGGAAAAAGTCAATTAAAAATTTATCCAACTTGTTCTTATTGAAACGGAAGACTTCAGCATTGGTGGAAGTGACACCTGAATAGTTACCAAAAAACTAACTCGCCATCAAAGCCTGATTTTCCCGCTTGCGCAACACATTTCGTTTCTGAATATCCAATTCCATTTTGCGCAGGCGAATGCTTTTAGGGGTAACTTCAACGAGTTCGTCCTCGGCGATGAATTCAATACATTGGTCCAGCGATAAAAGCCGCGGCGGACGCAGTGTAACCGTGGCGTCGGAGGTGGAGCTTCGCATGTTGGTCAGCTTTTTCTCTCTGGCGATATTCACTTCCAAATCGCCATTTCTGTTGCGCTCGCCAACAACCATTCCTGCGTATACCTGGGTATTGACCTCGACAAACAACTCTCCCCGCTCAACCATACCCAGACTGGCGTAACCTGTTACTCGCCCGGTTCTGTCCGCGATTAGCGAACCGGTCGCGCGCTGGGGAATTGTGCCAAACCAGGTATCATATCCTTCAAACAACGTATTCATTACGCCGGTGCCTTTGGTCTCCTTCATAAAGTGGCTTCTGAAACTGATCAATCCGCGTGAGGGAATGCAGAACTCCAAATGTATTCGGCCCCGGCCGGTATTGTACAAGTTGCGCATCCGCCCTTTTCTGATGGATAATTTTTCTGTAACTGTTCCGACAAATTCTTCGGGCACGTCGATAAAAATTCGTTCCACCGGCTCCTGCAATCGTCCGTTAATCATTTTGGTTATCACGTTGGGCTTTGAAACCATAAATTCAAATCCCTCGCGGCGCATGGTCTCTATCAGCACAGCCATCTGCAATTCGCCGCGGCCGCAGACTTTGAATGCATCCGCCCGATCGGTTTTTTCTACCCTTATGGCGACATTGCCTTTGGTCTCATTATCCAGCCGTTCCTGGAGATGCCGGGATGTTAAAAACTTTCCTTCGACGCCGGCAAACGGCCCGTTGTTTACATAAAAAATCATGGAAATGGTAGGCTCATCCACATGAATCCGAGCGAGTGGCTGCGGATTTTCCATGGATGAAACGGTATCGCCGATCTGGATGTTTTCCACCCCGGATAGCGCAATAATATCACCGGAATATACCACATCCACGCGCTTCTTTCGCAATCCCTGGAATGCGTACAAAGCAGAAAAACGCACACCGTGCACTGTCTTTTCCGCACTGCACAGCGAATAATCTTTGTTCATTTCCAGGGTGCCGTTTGCCAGACGGCCGATGGCTATTTGTCCCACATAGTGGTCGTAATCCAGGTTGGTCACCAGAAATTGCGGGATTGAATCGTCATTGGCTTTAGGCCCGGGAATTCTTGAGATAATTGTATCGAATA
>DSAU01000337.1 GCA_011046315.1 bacterium | reverse complement strand
TATGATGAATAATGCGGGTTAAAAATATTACCACATCAGAAATCAACAACCAGAGTAGTAACGGCGGTAAACGGTTTTGTCAATCAAGCCCAATTGAGCTTATTCATTATTTCCTGCTTAATTTTCTCGTATGGATGGGCGCCGGTTAAACGTATCAGAATGCGTCCTTTAAAAAACATCATGATCGTTGGAATGCTCTGAATCTGGTACTGCGCTGCCACGTGTTGTTTTTCATCGACATTTACTTTGACGACGATGATTTTGCCTTTTAATTCTCCGGCAAGTTTTTCAATCGCCGGTGAGACCTTGCGGCAGGGAGCACACCACGGCGCCCAAAAATCTACCACAACCGGCAGGTCTGATTCTGCAATCAATCTGGAAAATGATTTGGGCAAATTTGTATTCAAAACAGTCTCTCCAATTTCGGACTAAATTTTCGATTTAGTGTGAATCAAAACCACACTATGTTACCATTTTTTTTATTGCAACGAGTCCTGCCACAGCCGGTCGAAGAAGCAACCTCATTTAGGTTGCCCAAAATTAAGATATTGCCTCTCCAACAAATGGCGGATTGCAATGGCATTTCTTGTTAGTTTCAACCTGACCGTTGTTTCACTTAATTAGAACGTTCGCAAAAACAACCGTTGATTCGGTTACATCATCAACTTTCATTTTGCTCAATAACAGGTTCAGTTTTCTGCCCCGTTGTTTTTTCCAACACCAACTGTCCATCACGATAGTCAATGACAAATCGATCTCCCTGCTGAAATGTGCCATCCAGCACCCGGGTGGAAATTTCGTTCACCAGTTGTTTCTGCATCAACCGTTTCAACGGCCGTGCACCAAAAGCCGGATCGTATCCCTGCTCAGCAAAGTGGTCTTTGGCAACGTCGGTCATTTCAGCGTCCATTCCCTGACGAATGAGCGCGCTTCTCACGTGGCGCTCAAACAGAATATCGACGATACGTCGGATGTGATCGCGAGCCAGAGGATTGAACACCAGCACTTCATCGATTCGATTCAAAAATTCAGGTCTCAACTTTTGTCGTAAAAGCAACAAAATATCTTTTCGCGTCTCCTCGTAAATTGACTGGCGATTGGCTTCGGTGATATTTTGAAATCGCTGCATGATCATGTCTGCTCCGATATTCGAGGTCATGATCACAATGGTGTTTTTAAAATTGACCACATGCCCCTTGCTATCGGTGAGTCTGCCGTCATCGAGCACCTGCAACAGAATATTGAACACCTCTGGATGGGCTTTTTCAATCTCATCCAGCAAAACCACCGAATATGGTCGCCGGCGGATGGCTTCGGTCAATTGTCCGCCTTCTTCATAGCCCACATATCCGGGCGGCGCGCCGATCAGCCGGGACACGCTGAACTGTTCCATATATTCCGACATGTCAATCCGTACCACGGCATTTTCATCATCGAACAAAAATTCCGCCAACGCCCGAGCCAATTCGGTTTTTCCCACACCGGTGGGACCGAGAAAAATGAAAGACCCTAGCGGTCGGTTTTCCTCGCTCAAGCCAGCCCGGGACCGGCGTACTGCAAACGAAACCGCCGCTATTGCCTCTTCCTGACCCACGACCCGTTGCCGCAATCGATCGGCCATTTTTAATATTTTTTGCTTTTCACTTTCGAGCATTTTGCTGAGCGGAATGCCGGTCCAACGGGAGACAATCTCCGCAATATCGTCTTCCCTCACTTCCTCTTTTAATAATGAATGATTCTGATGAATTTCATCCAACTCATGATTGAGTTGCTCCAACTGTTTGCTCAACTCCGGAAGCTTACCATATTTTAACTGCGCTGCCTGATTGTAGTCGCCTTCGCGTTCGGCTTTTTCTGCATTAATTTTTAGCTGTTCAATTTCCTCTTTCAGAGAACGCGCTTGTTTAATTTTCTCTTTTTCAGTTTGCCAGCGTGTTTTTAGCTGGGACGATTTTTCTTTCAAATTAGCGAGTTCTGCTTTGATTTTTTTGAGCCGGCCTTTTGACGCCGCATCCTTTTCCTTTTTTAGCGCCACCTGTTCAATTTCCAACTGCTTGACCCGGCGTTCCAGTTCATCGATTTCCTCGGGCATGGAATCAATTTCGGTTCGCAGTTTAGCCGCGGCTTCATCAATCAGGTCAATTGCCTTGTCCGGCAAAAACCGTTCGCTGATGTAGCGGTCAGAAAGCATTGCCGCCGCGACAATCGCTCCGTCGGAAATGCGAACGCCATGGTGCACTTCATAGCGCTCTTTCAAACCGCGTAAAATCGAAATCGTATCTTCGACCGAGGGTTCCTCTATCATGACCGGTTGGAAGCGGCGTTCCAGCGCCTTATCCTTTTCAATATATTTTCGGTATTCATCCATTGTGGTAGCGCCGATCAATCGCAGCTCGCCCCTTGCCAACATCGGCTTAAGCATGTTGCCGGCGTCCACTGCGCCCTCAGCCGCGCCGGCGCCGACGATGGTGTGCAGCTCGTCGATGAACAGAATAATCCTGCCGTCGCTCTCCTGTATTTCTTTCAGCACCGCTTTCAACCGATCTTCAAACTCGCCGCGGTATTTGGCGCCGGCGATTAATGCGCCCATGTCCAGTTGAAAAACAGTTTTTTGTTTGAGCCCTTCAGGAACGTCTCCGCTGGCGATGCGTTGAGCAATCCCCTCAATAATCGCGGTTTTGCCGACTCCCGGATCACCTACCAATACCGGGTTGTTTTTAGTTCGTCGCGACAGTACCTGAATCGCCCGGCGAATCTCTTCGTCTCTGCCGATCACCGGATCCAATTTCCCCCGATTAGCCAAATCGGTCAGGTCTCTGCCAAACCGCTTCAGTGCCTGATACTTATCTTCAGGATTTTGATCAACCACTCGCTGGGTACCGCGAATGTCTTTCAGCACCTGATAGACCGAATCTTTGGTCAATCCCTGCTGCTGAAGCATCTGTGCCACCGGCGATGCTTTTTCAGCCAATATCGCCAACAAAAGATGTTCGGTGCTGACAAACTCATCTTTGAGTTGTCGCATCTCCTTTAGGGCGCTATTGAAAACATTTTGAACGTGTTGGGAAATGTACAAATTTCCCACCGCTCCGCCTCCGGACACACGGGGAATTTTTTGAATCTGTTCATCCAACCGAGTCTGAATCAGTCCGACATTGACGCCGATTTTTCTCAACACAGCCACGGGCACGCCATCGTTATCAGCAAGCAGTGATTTCATCAAATGCTCAACTTCAACCTGTTGATGTCCTGATTCCTGAGCAATTGATTGAGCGTTCATTATTGCCTGTTGTGCTCTTAATGTAAATTTATCCAGTGTCATTAATCCTCAACTCCTTTCAATACAGATTTGCGCTATCAAAGAGCAAACGCCATGCCAATGACAACAACAATTTTTTATTCCTTGTAGTTAATTGAATTAATTTGACTTAATCCAGCTTGGCATCGCTGCGAAATAAAATTTAATCAACAACCACACCAGCTTTGTTGAGAAACATTGACAAGCAGTTGACATTATGTCACAATCTTAACCGAAATCTTTGGTCTCTGCCAGAGGCTGCCATTTCTAATTTGATTGAATTCTGTACTTAACAAGTTATGAAGAGTATTGTCTTAATCAGGGGTGTAGACGTAGACTGATGCCATCGTTTTATTCGTGAAAATATTTGAAATAGATAATTTGATGAAAAAATTTTATCAGTTCTCAAATAATCAGCTTATCAAGCAATGGCATCAGTATTCCAGCTGTAACTGAGATCCTGCGTGCCAATTATAAGCTTTGTCAACTGGCTGCCATTCCCATTCATTCCCTTTCGGAGTCATAAAATCTGGTGTTATCGTATTGACTGATAAATGGAAAAAAGTTAATCAGGTCTATTCAAATTACGGTAAATTTTCTGAATGCACTACATCCAATTTCCCGCCGCTGCGTTTGGTCGGAATGTTAACAAAATCGACGACCGGTTTAAAAATATCAACACCAAAGTCATCCAGCAATCCGTCCGGAATCGATTCTCTGACAATGACAAAGTAGGGGATGATGTCATAACTTCCCGGTGGAAGCGCAACAGCCGAAAATTTGAAATAGGAAAAATAATGTTTTCGATCCGCGGCAATGGAATCGGTATAGGTTGGCGAATTGATAGCATTGAAACTGTTTTCGAACAATTGGACGTATCCATCATCCGGATCAGTGCATTTAAAAAAGATAATCGCCAGAGGTCCGTTAGCCCGGTCCGGATATTCCACGTAGACAGTATCTTCTTTTGCTTCGAGAAATAAATCGATGGTGATGTTACCGCTGTGATTTTGAGTGACGGTTGAAGGATTAGCAAAAATTTCTATGTTGAGTAGCCTGGGCAGGAATATGGTGTTGCGCAATTCACCCTGATCGTTTACGTCACCCTGAGATGGCAGCAGTTTGCCGTTTTGCAGTACGATGGAGGCTGTTTTCAAATCATAATTTGACAGGTAAAAGTTGAGCTTAAACACACCGTTTAAACCTCCGCCAGGCTGTAATTGTGCCGCCGGCAGGGGGATGCTGAAATTACCCGACTTATCCAGGTACTGCCCGATATCGAAACCTTCGAGCCAAACATAAACTCCATCCGGTGAAGATTGATCGATTAATTTGACCTGTCCTTTGATGATATTGGACGTTACTTTGATCCGATCGCCCTGGTCCAATGGATTACTGGTGCAGCCAACGATTAGGGCAGCCAATACCAGCCAGAAAGCATGACCGAGCAATGATTTTATTTTTCGATTCATAAAAATATTCCTCTAAGCAGTAAAATCAATACTGAATTCCGAAGGTCAAATAGTATCGTCGGTCGCGAAGTGCCAATCCTTCGAGCACGGCATCGTCATTCAACAAATTACGCAGGCTCAAATTAGCGAATAGTTTTAATTTCCAAACAGAGAATGTTTTACTGAGATGAAAATCGACATTGGTGAAATCAGCAAGCAGCACCTCGGAAAAGTTGCCATTCAGTTGGCGTATCCATCCGGTTTGCCTGCCCTCTTTAAACCAGTGCAGCTTGAGTGAATATCCAGCGTGGTCAATGATCAGGTTGGCAATTATCTTGAGGTCGTATTTAAAGGGGAACGCTGCCCGTTCCGAAATATCATAATAGGCAATGCCAAATTCAGCAGTAACTTTTTTGCGAAGCAGAAAAATACTCGACCGGCTCTCGTATCCGGTAATTCTCGCAGTGGCCACATTATCAAAAAATGCCACAGGCAGCCCGATGGTAAAATAGGGACGAAATTTATTGTCATAGTGATTGGTGATATAACTGGCTGAAAATTGCCAACCGTAAATCACGGGCTGAGAACGTAATTCGCGTTTTAAAATTAATCCAATTTCCACACTGCGATTTTTTTCTGGTTTCAGTTGAAATTGAAGCGAATTTGAATCGAAAACTAATCGCGAGCTTATCAATTGTGACAGCGAAGGAAATTTGACATTGTTGCCAATATTCATGAAAACATCAAACAGAAAGTTCTGGTAGTATCCGTTAAACCGGGCAGCAAATTTGACCGTAGATTGATGCCATTGATTGTTTTCAAAAGAGAGCAGGGTGTTCTGTGGCGCCGTGGGATCCAGTTCATCCTTTATCTGGTCGCGTCGAAAACTCAGATCAAAATCAACAATTTTAAGGACGTCGGAGCCTCCGGGGGCGTGAACTTTGATGATAGATACCAGCCCCTGTCGAAAGCGGTTTATTCTGGCAGCTTCGTTGCTGATTTTGGAAGATGAAAAATCGCTTCGAACATCGCTGAAATCAAACCTAACCCTTTCAAATTGATAAGCGAACAGCAGCTTGAGATGAGTAAAGTCGAACGATTTTTCTGCGTTGAAGTTAATGGTTCGATCAAACAGTTCCCGATTGAGAAATCCGTAGCTGCCGGTTAATGTTTGTGTCTCATCACTGTTGCGTTGGGACAGGGAGAGATTCAAATTGCGCAATTTCCAGATATCGCCGCTGTATTTGAGTCCGAAGATTTGGTTGGTATTGGAAACAGCTTCGAGATCGCGGTTGTTATTATAGTCAACAGATGATTGGATAAACATGGCGCCGAGCCTATTTTCTGCCATAGCACCAGGTCCATTAGAAAAACGATATTCTAAGTTGGCAGTGTGATGAAGCGAACGGTTTTCCAGAAAATCAGCATCGTTTGTCGAATCAATTAACTGCCGCTTGGCGCCGCCCTGACGAATCCGGTACGACCCATGCAATTTGCCAATTTTCTGATAAGCGTGCAATCCCCAGTTGCCAGAGTCATAGGTACCGAATCGTTGTTGAAATCGGATGCGATAATCCTGTTCCATTTTCGGCACGATGTTCACCACTCCAGAAAAAGCCTCAGACCCAAAGAGCACGGTGTTGCTTCCTTTTATCACTTCCAGCCGCTCGACATCCTCCAGATCGATCAGCGAAAGATCGAAAATATTGCTAAATTGGTTATTCAGCTTTATGCCGTTGTACAGCACCACCACATCGTCAGCGTTACCGCCGCGCATGCTAACCGTTTTTTTCCCGCTTAATTCCTCATCCACCTGGATGCTGTGATCGCTGCGCAATAAGTCGCCTGCGTCCACAAAACCGCGCAATTCAAATTCTTTGGCGTGAACAACAGCGATCATTTGCGGCAGGTCTTTTTCAATTTCCATTCTTTCGCCAGCGGCTTCGACTTCGAGTTGCGGCAGGGGAATCACTCGCGGCTGCAAATAGATCTGTCCGGAGCTTTGAAGGGATGCCAGCGAAATTTCTTTGACATCGTAGTTAATGTGTTGAAAAACCAGGATCATTTTGCTGTGGGGCTGACGAATTTTCAGCTCAAACCGACCGGCGAAATTGCTGATGGTACCGACCTGCGTATTCTTAACATAAATGTTGACATAAGGAATTTCATGGTGGGTGTTTACATCAAGCACTTTACCGCTGATTGTTCGCTCCTGACAGAAACTGGCGGTTGAAGAAAATTGAAGCAATATAAACAAGATGAAATTGATTGTCCGCTGTTTCATGGTTAGTTCCTAAAAAGGTGGCTGCGATTCAAGCGATTAATAATAAATATAGCATTTTTTCGATAAATTGCAAACAAAAACAAAGCGGTTATCGCTGCCAACAACCGTTATTTAATCGTTGTCATATAACAAGCCGAACCACTGAAGGTGAATGTCATAAATTGTTAGCTAAAGCCGATAACTGATAATTACCTCGGCGAATCAGTCATGCCGCTTTTTTTCTTATCGCACCAATACCAATTTAATCAATTCCGATCTCCCTCCGCTTGCCAATCTCGCAAAATACAACCCGGAGCTCAAGCTTTGTCCACCATCATTTTTCCCATCCCAATGCAAGCTGTATTCTCCCGGCGGTAAATTTTTATCCAGAAGCTTGCGGACTTGCTGTCCCAGTAAATTGTAAATAATCAGGCTGGTCCTGACGGGCTGGTCGATGTGAAATTTGATGGTCGTGTTTGGGTTGAAGGGGTTGGGGTAATTTTGATGGAGCATAAATTTGTTAATCTTTATATCTCCCGCAGTTGATTTATCCTTCACAGCAGAAATTATAAAATCTCGTTCAATGGGAGCAATTTGATATCTGTTCTCTAATTTGTCTATAAAAAGCAGATTAGTTAATGCCACTGTTGTAACACTATCATCACTGCTGTTTATTGCTGCAACCAGCTCACAAATAAAACCAGATTTTTGATCAATCGAATTTTGACTGGAAAAATTAACTTGAGTTATACCAGCCGATGACTGGGTTATAGAAAGAATGAATGGATGCGACAGTTGGGTTCGTTTTACCGTTAAAATCATTAGCTGTAAATTATCATAAATTATTTCCAATTCAAATTGAGCAATATCTTTAAGATCATCGGCGTGAATGGGAATGATAAGCGTATCTCCGGTGCGCAGTGTTGTTTCGGCAAAATTTACTTCAATTTGTCGGCTTAAAAATCCGGTAGTATCTGCCAGTGTTCCTCCAAATGCGCCCATGTCATTACGGCTGCCATCAAGATCATTGAATTGTGGATCCGGATTTCCGGTATCGATGCAGGGAGAATTCTCTGATAGGCGAAAATCGCCGCGGTCAATGTTCATGAATAGTGGATCAGCTTGAATATCGCCTATGCTTGGTTCGCAATCCTGATAAGGGGTATCATCAATAAAAAGATCGTTGTAAGAAATTTGAGGGTGACCATACCTGTTTTGTATTCCTGTTAAACCTGTGCCTTGGCCGTATAAAATATTGCTCGAAATAATTGGATTCGACATTGAACAAATAATGAAACTACCCATTGATCCTTTGAGTATAAAGCTGTTATTTCTGATCACTGCATCTGAAAATGTAAGATTAATTCCTATTTGAAAACCTGAATTTGTATTCAAAACAACATTATTTTTAAAAACAACATCTGCACTATCCATACAATTAAGGGTAGTGCTAAAAGATCGGATGAAGTTATTTGCAATGTATGGTTGTGAAGGGGGACTGGTTTCACTGATAAAATAAGACTGTTGATGACATGAAATAGCTGGTCCGCTATTAGTTCCTCCATAATTTATCAATATATTAGTAATCGATCACAGGGTGAGTGAATATAAACCGCTGAAGCGGTTAAAAGAACTGTTTTGAGATGATTATTTCACCACAATAAATTGTGGTGTTGTTTCAATGCCTCTTTGAACTAACACC
>DSAU01000504.1 GCA_011046315.1 bacterium | reverse complement strand
GTCATCTTCATTTGTCTCTGCTGGGCGATGGTAGCCCACAAGCAAAATGGGCTGCGATTTCGCTTCAACCTTAACATATCTCTCGCCCCATTGTTCCGGCTCCTGGGTACGAACCGGCTCCGGTTTGGCGCCGCTGGGTATTCTGCCAAAATAGAGCTCTGCCATTTTAAATACTTGTTTGGCATTTACATCGCCCACAATCGCCACGGTCAGATTGCTGGGTTGATAATATTTCTCAAAGTAAACCTCAACATCAGCGCGGGTGATCTTTTCCAGATCAGACATGTGTCCCACTACCGAATGCTGATACGGATGGGCTTTGAACGCCGTCGCCAAAAAATCTTCAACCAATTTACCAATTGGCTGTGATTCAAGTCCCAACCGCCGTTCTTCCATCACAACATCTTTTTCTTTAAAAAACTCTCGGATAACCGGATTCAGGAAGCGATCGGAGGTCATTGACATCCAAAACTCAAGCTTGTTGGAAGGAAGACTGTTGATGTATTGCGTGGCGTCGGTGCTGGTGTATGCATTGACGCCGGCATCGCCCTGTTGCATCATCATGTCAAAATATTCGTTGTTGATCACATAATCTTTCGCTTGTTTGCGCAATACCTCTAATTCGTCATTCAAACGGGCGATTTTGATTGTGTCCGGTTTAGCGCTGTATTTTTCGCGAATAATTTGGTCATACAGCACGTCCATCTGTTCGAATAATTTTATTTCGGCTTCAAAATCTGTTGTCCCGACAATTTTGGTGCCTTTGAATGCCATGTGTTCCAACAGATGCGAAATGCCGGTTATGCCGTAGCTTTCATTAGCCGAGCCGACATCGGCATACACATGAAACGAAACCACCGGTGCGTCATGGCGCTCCAAAACGATGAATGTCATTCCATTATCCAGCCGCTGCTCTTTAACCTGAGCCTTCATGGCGTCGAACAGTTGCGCCTGAGCGCTTTGACTGGCAATAAACAGACATAACAAAATAAAAACTGCCAGCTTCCAATTCTTAAGATTCATCGCTCACTCCTCCATAATTAGTTATTAAAAAATAATTGTTGAAAAATAATAAAACTTAACATGAAAGTCAAGCTATATCATTTCTTCTTGCCTTCAGATTTTTGTTTTATAAATAACGCAAAAATGTTGTCAATGTTCCACTATAATTTAAACAAAAAAAAGCAGCCTCGCATAAATTCGCCAGGCTGCCTGGTTGAAAAAAAAACTATTGTCTAATCGCGATCAGCAATGAGATTTCGTCAAATTAAAAACTACCGTTTCTCCCGCGCCTTTCGCTTTTTTTCGACAATCTCTTCGGCGATCGAATAGGGAACGACTTCATAATGATTGAAAGTCATGGATGCACTGGCTCTTCCCGAAGTTACGTTCCGCAGTTCATTGGTATAGCCGAACATCTCCGCCAGAGGCGCCTGAGCTTTCACCACTCGGGTTCCATTTTTAATGTCCATATTCAGGATCTTGCCTCTTTTGCTAACAATGCTGCCGGTGACCGCGCCGAGATAGTCTTCCGGGGTTGTGACATCGACGTTCATAATCGGCTCCAGTAGTTTTGGGCCGGCTTTAATAAATGCCGATCTGAAACACATGGCTCCCGCTGTTCGGAAAGCCATGTCCGACGAATCAACCGGATGAAATGACCCGTCAATCAGCGACACCCGGACATTAACAACCGGATAGCCCGCATAGGGTCCCTCTTCCATGGCGTCGATAACACCCTTTTGCACTGCCGGGATAAATTCTTTGGGGATGACGCCGCCAATAATCTTGTTGTTAAATTCAAAACCCTTGCCCTCAGGCAGCGGTTCGAGATCTATAACCACATGCGCGTATTGTCCGTGGCCGCCTGTTTGTTTGATGTATTTGGTCGTCTCAACAGTTCGGTTATAAATGGTCTCACGGTAAGATACTTGCGGCACACCGACTTCAGTTACTACTTTAAACTCCCGTTTTAATCGATCCAGTAATATTTCGAGATGGAGTTCACCCATACCCGAAATAACAGTCTCTCCGGTTTCCTCATTAGTCCGCACCATAAAAGTTGGATCTTCCTGGGCAAGTTTTGCCAGACTGATACCCAATCTATCCCGGTCGGAACGACTGGCTGGCTTTACCGACACAAAAACTACCGGCTGTGGAAATTCGATAGCCTCCAATAAGATGGGGTGATTTTCTTGGCAAATCGTGTCGCCGGTTGACGATTCATTAATCCCGACAATGGCGCCAATTTCGCCGGCATAAATACTCTCTTTACTTTCGATCTTATTGGCATGAATCTGAAAAATTCTGCCGATTCGTTGCTTTTTGCCAATAGTGGAATTGTAAACAAAAGAACCCGCCTGAGCACTTCCCGAATAGACACGAATAAAGGATAATTTTCCGCGATGCTTGTCAGTCACGACTTTGAAAATCAGCGCCGCAAAAGGTTCATCGTCAGATTGTTGCCGGGCGGGCGCTTTTTCATCCTCTTTTCGGGTAATTCCAATTATTGGCGGTCGATCCTGTGGCGAGGGCAAATAGTCAACGATTGCATCCAGTAATCTTCGGATACCCTTGTTTTTATAAGCTGCGCCCGCCATCACTGGTACAACCTCCATTTTTACGGTTGCATCCCGAATGGCGAGTCGTATTTTTTGTTGGCTTGGCTGTTTTCCTTGAATATACATCTCAAACAATTCTTCATCCTGTTCCGAGACTTTTTCAATCAATAATTTTCGATACTCTTCCGCCAGAGCTTTCATATCTTCCGGGATCTCTGTCTCTTCATATTTTAAATTTAATAATGGGTCATCATAATAAACCGCTTTCATCTCAACCAGATCAATGATACCCCTAAAATTATCCTCGGCGCCGATCGGAATGGTTATCGGCAGCACATTGGCGCCCAAAATATCTTCGATCTCTTTTAAAACCGCAAAATAATCGGCGCCGATACGATCCATTTTGTTAACAAAGGCTATCTTTGGAATATTATATTTTTCAGACTGACGCCAAACTGTCTCTGATTGAGGTTGTACTCCGCCAACAGCGCAGAACAGCGCAATCGCCCCATCCAACACCCGTAAACTGCGTTCAACTTCCGCTGTAAAATCGACATGACCCGGTGTATCAATAATATTTATCTCATGTCCGCGCCAACTCGTAGTGGTTGCTGCTGAAGTAATGGTAATCCCGCGCTCTTTTTCCTGGTCCATCCAATCCATCACAGACTGGCCATCGTGAACTTCGCCCACTTTATGAATCTTGCCGGAGTAATACAAAACCCGCTCAGTAGCGGTGGTTTTTCCGGCGTCAATATGCGCCATAATACCGATATTTCTCACTTTGTTCAATGGTAAAATTGTTGACACTTTTTTTCACCTCTTCTTCATTTTGATAATTAACGCTTCAACTTTAAGCAATTCTTCCGGTTTTGCTATTCATTTATCTATTATTAAAAACGGCGAATATACAACGATTAACTATAAAAGTCAAGTTGTTTTTTTATTAACTTGCACGACCTCAGATATGGTAGAAATAGAAACTGATGCCATCGCTTTATTTTGAAGCATCAATGCAGCGATTCTTTAAATTTCAAGGGGTTTGATAAAGGGATAAAAAAACTTGTTCATTAAAAGCGACAACGTCAATTGTCCTCTCTAAAACAAGTTTTTCCAAATGTAGCTATTTTTTGAGCAAGATTAAGGTGACACGGATATTAGTGTTTTTCTCAGATCAAAAAATAATCCCCGACCGCAATCGATCGGGGATTATTCGAGAAACCATAGAGGATGGTTTATTTCAACGCCAAAACTGATCGTTCAAAACTCTGAACCAGACCAGAAACCACACGCCGCACTGTTTTGTTTTTATCGTTTTTCGCTACTTTTTTTAACGTGGGCAGCGCGCTGACACCACCGATATCGTGAAGGGCAATCGCCGTCACGATTCTTGCTTTGTAATCACCTTCGGATTTCAACATCTCGATCAGTGGTTTTACGGCTTGCTCAACTTTTCGTTCTCCCAACAATTGAGCAGCACTGGTGCGAATACCAATATTTTCGTCATTAAGTAAACTGATCAAATTTCTGTCGTAATCACTTAAAGATTTTGCTACCCCCGATCCAACAGCGAAAAAAAGGATCAACGCGAACACCAAATACTTTTTCATTTCATGTACCTCCATTGATAATTTTTGCGGACATTAAATTAATTCTGGCTATACCTAATGCAAGCGATGTGCCAAAATAAAAAAGTTTGTATCAGCGCCCTCAACTGCTTGTTTTTAATAGATAAAAATAGCTGTTGTTTTTATCATGTTTTCGCTTCGCAAATTTTTTGCTGGTACGATTCCCCCATCGGTGGTACTTTTAGTATCATCTTTGTGCCGCTATCGCCAGTCAAAATTAAAATCCAGGGGAACTTTGAGTCAGCTCTATGTGTGATGAATTTTATAATTGTGAAAACATTTCTGCAATTAATAATCCCGAAGGAGCAAAATATTTATTGTAAATTTGCGCCCAACAAGCCTTTGTAACTCTGTGGGAGGGACATATTTTTCTTTTGTTAAAAAGGTGTCCGCTAACAAGATAATTATAAGAATCTCGACTGCCTAAAACACAATTTTAATAACTATTTCAATTTATTGAAATTGATTTGGCGATTTTTATGTTGACATTTTTATTTATTTTTAGTATATTGTCAAAAATATTAGTGACAGTTGTGTAAAAATATTGAAAGGAAGTTATGCCACATCATAAGTCAACAAAGAAGCGAGTAATATTGAGTGCGAAGCAGAATAGGTATAATGTGGGCTATAAATCTTTGATGAAGACGACATTAAAGAAATTCAGACGAATCACAGATAAAGAAACGATTCAGGTTGAATTGCGAAAGACTTATTCACTGCTGGACAAACTTGCCGCCAAAGGTATCATTCATAAAAACAAGGCGTCGAATCAGAAGTCAAAAATGGCAAAACATGCTGACTCACTGAGCTAAAAAGATTCTTCTATTAACTTCGAGGCCGGGTTAATTCGTCACTGCCGGTAACTCCCCCTAATTCCGGTGTGACTTTTAACACCGGTCTCTTTTTTTTATTCAGCATTTCGTGTTTTCTGATCAAACGCCAATCTTAGAAGGATTAAAGGTCAACATTTCAATTAGCTCTTCGCGACTGAAATGTTTAACGCTCTTTACGTCATCTGGCTGCATCAGATCGTCCATTAATTTCTTTTTTTTGTAAATCAAGCGATCAATTTTTTCTTCTAAGGTCCCTTCGGTTACCAGCTTAAAAACCTGTACGCCTCTAATTTGCCCGATCCGGTGCACGCGGTCGGTTGCCTGGTCTTCAACGGCAGCGTTCCACCAGCGATCATAATGGATGACCACTGAACCACCGATCAAATCAATGCCCTGTCCGGATGCGCGTAAACTCCCTGAAAACACCCGACATTCCGGGTCATTATTGAATCGGTCAATCATCTGTTTGCGGTTGATTGTCGAACCCTTGATTGTCGCAAATTGGATTTGGTTGTCATCGAGGTATTCTTCGATCAGCGCCAACATATTTAAATATTGACTGAATACCACCACTTTAAATCCACTGTTCAAGCTTTCCTCTAAAAGTTCGCAGAACAGATCCCATTTGCCGGATTGATATTTCCTGTAATCCAGTTCGCTGTCCTCCAGTTGCGCCGGATGGTTGCAAATTTGTTTCAGTAAAGACAGCACTGCGAATATATGAATATAAGGCACTTCATTGTTTTGATTATAAAGTTGAGCAACCAACGTTTTCGCCCGTTCCTCAATCACCTTCTGATATAAACCTACCTGATCCTCGCTCAAGGAACATTTGCGAATATCTTCGATCTTAGGCGGCAACTCCTGCAATACCTGCTGTTTAGTTCGGCGCAGAACAAACGGTTGAATGATTTTGCGCAGTTCTTCTCTTTTATTTTTGTTCTGATGGCGTTCAATGGGGACAATATATTGCTTGCGAAACGAAAAATCTCCGCCCAGATAATCCGGCAACACAATGTCAAACAACGCCTTAAGCTCTGAAAGGCTGTTTTCGATAGGCGTTCCGGTTAAGCCCAGTCGCACCCGGCAATTCAATTGATTCAGCGCTGCGTTGGTAAGACTGGCTTTGTTTTTTGCAGTTTGAATTTCATCGAAAATTGCCAGCTCAAACTCGTGCGGCGCTAACTTATCGAGGTCGTTTCGTAAAATCCCATAAGATGTGAGGATTATTAAATATCGACGATCCGAGATCGGGTCTAATGATCGATCACCGCCGTAATACAATAAAATTTTCACCCGCTTTCCCAATTGCTGCAATTTATCATACCAGTGCGGCAGTACCGATGTCGGACATACTACCAAAAACCGCATTTGTCGTTGTTGATTGCGAATGGCGGCGTCAATGAGGGCTAATGATTGAAACGTTTTTCCCAAGCCCATATCGTCGCACAACAGCCCGGAAAGATGATTCTCATAGAGGAACCAGAGCCATTCTAATCCATTTTTTTGATAGTCGCGAAGCTGATAGTTGCGGCGGTTCAAAGCCGGAATTTTTGATGATGGCTTAAATTGTGTTAGCTTCTCGACAATATGTTCGATTGAGTGGCGACTGTTGACCTTTTTCTTTAATGCCAAATGGGCATTAAGTTTTATAAAACTCATTTTCCTGATCTTAAAGCTGGGCGCGCTATTTTTATTTGAAAAATTGAGCTGCCAATCCTGATCATTAAACAATGAAAAAAGCCATTTAAAATTAACATCATGTAAATCGATCCAGCTATTCTTGCCGATTAAAAACCGCTTTCCTGATTTCAATGCCCGATAAATCTCCAAAAAGGATATCGTTTCATCACCGATACGATACTTAATCGAAAGGTAGAGCCAGTCATCCTCGACATCATCGATAAACACATCAACCATTTTTACGTCCTGGTTCGAAGATTTGTGCTGCAACGACGGGCTTACATAATAAAAATCGCCATGGTCGATATATTTTTTATATTCAATAACTACATTAAAAATTCGATCGTTGGGAATTCTCACCTCTTCCATTTTAAAAATCGAGCTGTCATAATAATCAACCTTTCTCTCAAACGGATAAAATCCAGCTTGTGTCAGATAAACATATTTTCCCAACAGAACCGGCTTTTCAATTGCTTCCGGGCTTAACAAAAGGGGTTGTTCAGCGTCCGGAAATTCTAAAACCGGCGTCACTTTTAATTCATGTTCATCGGTTATTTCGAGGGAATAATTGAGTTTTACAACTTCATCGTGAATGTTCAAAGATCGTTTACACTGTTCGTTCTGGGCTAATTTTTGAAGAATTCGTGGCACCTGTTGGCGCAATATGCGGTATTTTATTTTTTTTCCTTCGATCTCCAATGTCATGGTCTGCGTATCCGGTAAATAGGAAACATCAATCCGATCATCGCCAAAATCTAAAAACCAGGCTTTGCTGAAATCATACCAATAGCTTTCTTCAAATTTTTGCAGCCATGATTTAAATCCGGATTCGTTCATTCTGATTTCAAGATAGGTTTTTTCGTATTTAGGAATACTCAATGAATCTGAGATAGCTTCTGCCGGCAGTTCCTGCTCTTGAAATTGGTTAAAAAATTTCCAGCGATATTTTTGAATCAATCGCGTCAAAAAGAGTTGTGGGATAACAAATTCCAAAATATCGTTGCCGTTTTGATCGCCGGCATAAAGAACAAATTCACCGTCATCGTTTTTTTTGCTGGTCCAAATCAGACCGTCCTCGTGATAATATTCAAAACCAATTCGCGCCAAATTACTCCAGATGCTTTGTTCATACTTTCTGGCGAGCGTCTCGTTTAGCGACGATACACCCTGATTTCTTGAATAGATTAGCTGCAGCAATGCTGCAACGTGAGGACACATCATGTGATACATGTAGCTGTTACAATTGCATGCTCCTTTAAAAGCCCCGAGCTCGGGATTGAGATCAATATTAACCCAATACTCTCCTTTGACGTCAAAAAATTTTGCAATGTACGAATTTCTTCTAAAATCAAGGTCACTGTATTGATCTTTGTTAATTATTTTTGAGGCAGCTTCTAAAAACTGTTTCTGAATCCTTGTCCTAAATTTTTTTGGTAATTGCATCTCTTATCTTTCAAATTTAAATTTATTTGACTTGTACAAAGGCGGTCAGCGACATCCGATTAGAAAAGATCCGATTGCGAATTTTGCTGTGCTTTGAAGTTGACAATCGCTTTTAGCTGCGGATAATAAACTGGCAGATTCTCCGGCGCCATTGGTTTTTTCCCTGATAATAAAAACAACATCTGAAGCGCATTCGCAGCAGCCTGTCCCCGGTAGTGGTTGTTAAAGATAATGAATGTTTTTGAAGAATTCTCCATCAAATCTTCAATCTTGTGTTTGATAGAATTCAATTCGTCCTCATTATATAAATAATCATAGCGGCTGGCAGTTGTTGCATCACTGGCAAACCAGTTGTCATAATTCCTGCCGTGCAACCGCAGATAACTAACTTCGGTGGTTACCTGGCGCAGCAGTGGCAGCGATTTGCCGATTACCGGCTGATCGATGTTTGCAAATCCGCCCTGATGATCAGTTAAAAACCGATAAAACTGTTCATTATTCCATGACTCGTGTCTGACTTCTACCACCGGTGAATAATCCTGAAATTGATGCAGTATTTTTTGCAGCCAACTAAGGTTCTGCT
>DSAU01000432.1 GCA_011046315.1 bacterium | reverse complement strand
ATCAAACATGGGAAAACATCAGCGCGGAGCCGGCAACTGAAACCCAATTAACCCGGGACTATCTGTCAGTGATTGCTATTGCGCCAACGCTTTTCGGTTTCCTGGGATTGTTGTTTAGCCGGGTAAATTTTTTCAGCGCCTTATTATGGGCAGTGCTGTTTTATTTATGCGCCATTGGCGGGGCATACTTGTTTTCCAGAGCGTTGAGTTTTCTCGCTGCCGGTTTTAATGGAACCCGGGACAGCGCGACCTTTTTCAAGCTCGGTGTTTATTCACTGACGCCCATCTTTCTGTCGAACGTTTTCTTTTTAATTCCACCCATCTACGGACTTTCGATTGTGGGTTTGTACGGGTTCTATCTATTTGGGGTCGGTTTTACCAAAATTATCGACTATCCTCCGGAAGAGAAACTCAACTTTTTAATAGTCGGCGTGATCTGCTTCTTGTTGAGCGTTATTCTGATATATTTGCTGCCGGCGCTCATCAGCCGGACAGCAGTCTATTATTCTGTTGTCTAATTTATAAAGCTACGGTTTTTAAACCACATTCACTCATTATCCAAACTCAAGGAGGTTTGCTATGGAAAATTTCTTTAACGCATTGTTCGACTTTTCTTTTAGCGAATTCGTTACGACAAAGATCGTAAAAGTGCTTTATGCAATCGGCATCCTGATCGCTGGCATCGCTGCAATTGCATTCATTATTAGCGGATTCGGTAGAAGCACCTTCATCGGAATTATATTCCTGATCATTTCGCCGATCGTTTTTATCATCTACACTATTTTGGTCAGGGTGTGGCTGGAATTGGTAATCGTCATGTTCCGCATTTCTGAGGATGTGAGGACGCTGGTGAAATCAAAATCAATATAAAACCGGATTAAGAAAAATATTAATCCGCGAGACAAATTAGCAACTGAATTTTTCGCGGGATAATATCTCAATTCAGGGGCGGATTCGCCGGCGCCGCCTCTGAATTTTTTTTATTTTTTTTTGACAGAAGAAGGAAATTATTCAGTGTATAGAAATCATAGCCTTATGCAAATTTAATCATTCCAACGGTATTCCAGCGACAGAAAGTCGATGTTGGCAGTTAAAATATTTATTTAAAAATTCACCGATTAGCTGATGTCCTGTTTCAGAAAAATGAATACCATCGCCGTACAAATAGAGGTTTTTTGAATTAATATTTTTCTCTTTAAAAAACCGGATAGGATCCAAAGTTTGAATGCCATATTTCGATAAAAGATTTGATAGCTGTTGCTGTGGTTTGTCTTTCAAGTCTGCCAAATTTCTGATTTGATATTCATAGGGAAGTAAAACAAGATTAAACCTGATGATTTTATTATCGCAGAGATTTTTAATTTCAACAATTTTATCAACTGCATTGATCAGTTCAGTTCTGTTATCAGCGTAAAATCTTTCATCAAACAAATAATAGCTTCTGGGCCTGTCAAACAGCAGTGTTTTTACCAACATGTAAAATCGCGAGCGGGCGCGGATGAATTTCAAAACATCTCCCAAGAAATGGCGCAATGAACCGCCGGGCGTTTCAAAATCAGGGGTGTCAATATAAATGTCATTCAAACACCAGCAGATTATCACCCGTGTAATTTTAAATTTGTTATCCCGGGTAATCAAAAAATGCTGACTCAAATTTTTATAATCCTCAATGGCGTAACCCAATACTGACGGATTTAAAACATTTATCGAATCATTCAGCGTTTGCAAAATACCGGCAAATGTTTTATCTGCTTCCACACCGATGCCCATTGTTACCGAATCGCCGAGTAACAACCAACTGTTTTTATTGGTGTCAATTTTACTGTTAAATTCTCTAAAACCGAACCGGTTGATTTTTACCTGCGCACCTACCGAATAGCCCTGACTTAATGGCTTCAATCCATGAGAATTGTTATACAAATTGTTTATAATTATGGATGAGTCGCTGACTTGCGGTTTGATCTTGGGCATCAAGAGTCGTGTGAATAACTCAGCAATAAAAAAGAGTGTCAGCAAAGCGAGGCAATGATAACAGATTATGAAAAGCGTTTTTCTCATGCAACTATTTGTTTTAAACGAAAATTAAAAGCTGGTTTATTTTGGGTTTTGGGCTGTGGTTTTTCTTTCAAATTTGTCAAATGAGCATACTTTTTCCTGTTGATAAGGCATCTCGTTTTTACGGCTGGCAGTTAAAAATGATATGACAAAAATCTGCACTTCATGATGACATATCAGAAGCGCCGCGCAGCCGTTATGATTGCGCAGCGCTCCATCAAATTCTACTTCAAAACTTTCGCCACAGTGGCGCCGATTTCTGCCGGACTTTCGCTAATGTGGACGCCGCATTGTTTTAGCGCAGCAATTTTTTCAGCAGCAGTGCCTTTGCCGCCGGCGATGATTGCTCCGGCGTGTCCCATCCGCCTTCCCGGAGGCGCTGTTTGTCCGGCGATAAAACTGATCACCGGCTTTGACATGTTTTCTTTGACAAATTGTGCTGCTTCTTCTTCAGCAGAACCGCCAATTTCACCGATCATAACCACGGCTTTGGTGTCGGGGTCTTGCTCGAATAGCACCAGCGCATCCACAAAATTGGTGCCGATCACCGGATCGCCGCCGATGCCGATACAGGTGGTTTGACCCAGCCCCAATTCTGTGAGTTGGTGAACGGCTTCATAAGTCAAAGTGCCGCTGCGTGAGACGACCCCGACCGATCCCGGTTGATGAATGAAACCAGGCATGATGCCCACCTTGGCTTTACCCGGTGAGATAATTCCGGGACAGTTGGGACCGATCAGGCGAGTGGGGCGATTTTTGAAAAAATGGAAAACTTTCACCATATCCAGGGTCGGAATGCCCTCGGCAATGCACACCACCAGTTTAATCCCAGAGGCGGCTGCCTCGATCACTGCGTCCGCAGCAAACGCCGGTGGCACGAACACAATCGCCGTGTTGGCGCCCTGTTTTTTCACAGCTTCTTCGACGGTGTTAAAAACCGGTATTTTTTCATCAAATGTTTGTCCACCCTTTCCAGGGGTTACCCCGGCAACCACGCTGGTGCCGTATTCAATCATCTGTCGGCTGTGAAAAGAACCCTCACCGCCGGTAATTCCCTGAACAACCAGACGGGTATTTTTATCCACTAAAATGCTCAATTTATATCCTCCAATTTAATATTGACAAGTGAACCACTGATTTGGGGTAGCTGCTAACTTGCCAGCGCTTCAACGACTCGTTTGGCTGCATCTTCAAATGATTTGGCGACCAAAAATTTTAATCCTGATCCGCTCAAGATTTTGGCGGCTTGTTCTGCGTTTGTTCCTGCCAATCGCACGATCATGGGCAGTTTGACGCCAATATTTTTCGCCGCTGCCACAACACCTGTTGCGACACGGTCGCAGCGTACAATGCCGCCAAAAATATTGATCAAGACCGCTTTGACGTTCGAATCACCGAGGATGATCTTGAAGCCATTTTCCACTGTTTCGGCGCTGGCGCCGCCGCCGACGTCGAGAAAATTCGCCGGTTCCCCGCCCGCCAGTTTTATCAAATCCATCGTCGCCATTGCAAGACCGGCGCCGTTGACCATGCAGCCGACATCGCCGTCCAGTTTGATATAATTCAAATCATATTTTGAAGCTTCGACTTCCAATGGTTCTTCTTCATCCAGATCACGTAGCTCAACAATGTCTTTGTGACGATACAGCGCATTATCATCGATGTTGATTTTCGCATCCAGCGCCAGCACCTGTCCCTGTTTGGTTACCACCAGCGGATTGATTTCCGCCAGCGAGGCGTCGATGGCGACATAAGCATTGTACAGGGCTGTTAAAAACTTGACTGCGTTTTTGAACTGGTCTCCGTTCAAGCCAAGCCCGAACGCCAGTTTTCTCGCCTGAAACGCCTGAAATCCGACAGCCGGATCGATCCACTCCTTGAGAATTTTTTCCGGCGTTTCTGCTGCGACTTTTTCGATCTCCACACCGCCTTCGGTGCTGACCATAAAAGCCAATTGTGACTTTGCCCGGTCGAGAACGATTCCGGCGTAAAGTTCGCGCTCAATATTCAAGCCCTGCTCAATGAGTACCCGTCGAACCGGTTTGCCCTCGGGACCGGTCTGATGCGTTATCAATGTCATACCGAGCATCTGATCGGCGAGTTTTTCAGCTTCAGCCGGATTTTTAGCAATTTTGACGCCGCCGCCTTTTCCTCTGCCGCCAGCATGAATCTGCGCTTTGACCACTACAGTACTACCGCCCAACTGCTCGGCAATCTTTCTAGCCTCTTGCGCTGTAAAAGCCACCTGCCCATCCGGGACCGGTACTTTGAATTTTCGCAAAATGTCCTTTGCCTGATATTCGTGTATTTTCATTGCGCCTCCGGTTTAAGTGAGAATTTTAAAGTGTACATTCAGTCTAAAATGGATTTTGATCGTCAATAGTATTCATTTTGTTTTAAGCACATGTGGAATAATTTAAGCAAAAATATTGGGGCAATTCTTTGCAATTTTAAAGCGATTATTTTACAATACGAGTACCGTTTTTTTTAGCCAGCGCATCGGGCAAACATTCCGCCGAAGTTATGACACAGACCTCACCGCCATTTTCGATAAAATTAATTGCCGATTCGATTTTCGGTCCCATGCTTCCTTTGGGAAATTGCCCAGCAGTAAGGTATTTTTTTGCTTCAGCCACGGATAGTTCAGTGAGATCAAGCTGATTGGGTTTCCTATAATTAAGCGCCACTTTTTCCACAGCGGTCAAGATGTACAATTCTTGCGCACCAATGTCACGCGCCAGGATTGCCGCCGCCCGGTCTTTATCAATAACACCATCAACACCCTCATACTTGCCGTCATCTTCGACGTAAACCGGTGCGCCGCCGCCGCCGGCTGTGATGACAACGACACCGCTGTCCACCAACTGTTTGATAACATTTTTTTCCACAATCTTCAATGGAATGGGAGACGGCACAACCCGGCGATACCCGCGGCCTTCGTCATATTTTATGATCCAGTTTCGCTCCGCTTTTATTTTTTCCAACTGTTCCTCGGTATAAAACGGTCCGACGAATTTTGTGGGATTCAGAATGGAGGCATCCTCCCGGTCGACAATCACCTGCGCCAGAACCGTGGCAACTTCCCGCTTGATCTGATGCAGGTGCAATTTATTTTGTAGTGACTGGGCGATCATATAACCCATACCGCCCTCAAGATCCGCCACTATTACGCCCAGCGGTATGGGCGGTACTAAATGCCTCGATTCCTCAACCCGAATCAAATAGTTGCCAACCTGGGGACCGTTACCATGGGTTATGGCAAGCTGGTAACCCTGCTTGATCAATTCGACCACTCCCACCAAACTGCGGCGCGTATTGGCAAATTGCTGGTGAATATCACCTTCTTCAAACTCCCTGGTAATGGCATTCCCACCCAGCGCAACAACGGCTGTCCTTGGTTTTCCCATAATACCCTTTTATGATTGATTGTTTTTAATGCCGTTGTGTCAGAAAAACCGCGATCATTGGTTTGCGATTTTTTTGATTAAGTCTGAACCAATTTTAAAGTGAGCCACTGAGAAAAAACCAGAGCTCACAAAAAAATATTGAGATTATCGAAATAAAAACCCCGGAATCCTGTGACATGACTCCGGGATTTTTAGAATACATTATTTGAATTTGACTAGAACATCTTCCAGATTGGGTCTGCCAATTTCTTGCAGATCATAATTTACCCGCACCGCGGGCTTATTGATTTTAATAATTTTGCGTAAATCGATCGGCGTCCCGATTACTACGACATCGCAATCCACCGCATTGACAGTTTTTTCCAGGTCATTGATCTGTTGCTCACCATACCCCATCGCCGGCAATAAAGCGCCGATTTCCGGATATTTGTCAAATGTTTCCTGAATTTTTCCCACAATCCATGGTCTGGGATCAACGATTTCAGCGGCGCCGAATTTCTCCGCTGCAACAACACCGGCGCCAAATTCCATTTCTCCGTGGGTAAGGGTAGGGCCATCTTCAATCACTAACGCTCTCTTGCCACGAATCTGTGCAGGTTCTTCCACCACCAACGGAGAAGCAGCGTCAATGATCATTGCATCGGGATTGGTTTGCCTGATGTTTTCGCGCAGATATTCGATATCCTCGTAATCAGCGGTGTCTATTTTGTTTATGATCACCACATCCGCCAACAGTAAATTGGTCTCACCGGGGTAATATGAAAGTTCGTGCCCAGCCCGCAGCGGATCGGTCACCACGATATGCAAATCTGTCTTGTAAAATGGCGTATCATTATTGCCGCCATCCCAGAGGATGATATCCGCTTCTTTTTCGGCTTCCGCTAAAATAGCGCCATAATCCACTCCAGCGTAAACCACCACGCCGCGATCGATATGGGGTTCATATTCTTCGCGCTCTTCGATGGTGCATTTGTGTTTATCCAGGTCATCATAGGAAGCGAACCGCTGCACCTTTTGCGCTGCCAGGTCACCATAGGGCATGGGGTGGCGAATCGCTACCACTTTTTTTCCGTATGAGCGGAAAATTTCACTAATTCGGCGGGTGGTCTGACTCTTGCCGCAACCGGTACGAACAGCACAAATGGATACCACCGGAACCTTGCTTTTCAAACTGGTGGAATCATATCCCATTAAAATGAAATCCGCACCCGCGGCGTTTACTAAGGCGGATTTGTGCATTACATATTCATAAGGGACATCACTATACGCAAACACAACAGCATCTGCTTTTTGTTTTTGAATCAGTTCACTAAGTTCATCTTCCGGATGAATGGGGATGCCATTTGGATATAATTTTCCAGCGAGAGCCGCCGGATAAATCCTTCCCTCAATATCCGGAATCTGGGTTGCGGTGAAGGCAACCACCTCAAATTCCTGCTGATCGCGATAGCGAACGTTAAAATTGTGAAAATCTCGCCCGGCTGCGCCCATGATGATTATCTTTTTTCGCTTCATAAAATCCTCTGATTAAGTTAATTGACTGTCATTAGCTCATATTAATATTCGCACAATTAAAAAAATCGGAGGATAGTTAACTATCAAACATGCGGTGCCAGACAAACTTGAATGATCTCTTTGATTTATTTGTACGCATAAAATAAATCATTTTTCCGACAGTCGTGAAAAATATTTCGAAATTGTGTCTTTGATTAACTCTGGTTCGCTGATTTTGAAAATTTCAGCCCGGATTTGACTGCTGCCGGGCAACCCCTTTAAATACCAGACAAGATGCTTTCGCATTTCCAGTATTGCCAGTTTCCTTCCACTGAGTTGGATTTTCTGATGATAATGCCGCCACATCACCCGGAACCGTTCCTCAAATGTTGGCGGCGGCAACAATTGCCCGGTGTTCAAATAATGGTTGACATCTCTGAAAATCCACGGGTTCCCCAGGCTGGCTCTGCCGATCATTACCAGATCGCAGCCGGTCTGTTTCAGCATGGCTTCCACATCAAGTGGGCTGCGCAGGTCGCCATTTCCAATGACCGGTATCGATACCGCTTGCTTTACCCTGGCGATCATGTCCCAATCAGCCTTGCCCCGAAACTGTTGCGAGCGAGTGCGCGGGTGAATCGTGATCGCAGCAATGCCATTTTGTTCCAGTATTGTTGCAACTTCGACGGCGTTGGCGGAATTATCATCCCAGCCTTTACGAATTTTGGCGATAACCGGTACTGTCGATTTTTTTACGACCGCCTCGGCGATTTTTGCCATCAAATTCGGGTCTCGCATCAGTGCAGCGCCGGCGCCGCGACTGATCACCTTTTTCACCGGGCAGCCAAAATTAAGATCGATAAAATCCGGACCGCGCGAAAGCGCCATCTCGGTGGCAACAGCAAGCACCCGGGGATTGGCGCCAAATAGTTGAAAGCCAATCGGGCGTTCTTCACTCTGAAAGAACAGATACCCCAGAGTTTTATCATTTTCTCTGATCAAGCCTTCAGCGCTGACCATTTCAGTGAACACGACTGCCGCACCCATTTCCCGGCAGATGCGCCTGAAACAAGAGTCTGCCACACCTGCCAGAGGCGCAAGCAGTGCTTTGCCATCCAATTTCCCGACATCAAGGATCATAAGAAATGAAAGATAATAACTTCAAAACAAATTTGCAAGGGCTTTTTTGGCTGGTGGAACATTTTTTTTACCACTCTCGTTAAAGGCGCCTATTCAGCACAAATTAGTTGCCACCAATGTAACGCCAACGGGCGGATTCACTTGCTGGCGAACGCCAAGACGCGAAGTTACACCTATAATTTTATTTTTACTTTTGTTAACGTTCAAGAAAAATTTATATTGTTTTAAGTAGAATACAGTGTTTCTGAAGGCCATAATTTTACGAATTTATTGTTTTATGTTCCTTGGAGTCTTCGAGACCTGGTGGCTGAATTGCTACCGTTAAAGTTGCCTACGAAAAATATTACACCGACATAAACATTGTTTTGCGGCAAGGCTGAAACTGTTGGATTGTTAATACCATCGTCCAATGCGTGGATTGTTGAAAATAAAACGATGACAACAGTTTTGATTTTCTCCTGCAACTGTAATTTTACCAAACGTTGTAAAACCTCAGTCATGGGTAGAAAAACCGCTGAAGCGGTTCATCTTTATATATTGATCTACCTTGCACCACAATAAATTGTGGTGTTTGTTCAACAATGTAGTTTGAATAAACACCATGATTCATCATGGTGTAGCTGAGCAGAAAAAGCAATTT
>DSAU01000435.1 GCA_011046315.1 bacterium | reverse complement strand
TGCCTGCACATACCAATTATAGCTAATAGACCCATCTTCCTCTAAACGCATCTGTCGCGGAGTCGCCATGCCACGAGTGCTTTTGGAAAAGCTATAATTCATATCCACTACAAAATTTCGACTAAAAAGCGATTTCAAAGATATTTCAACACCACGTGCGTCGCCATAATCGCCGCAGAAATAACTTGAAAAAGGAAGATTGGACACCCTTCCGAAGGGATCGACTCCGTAGACATTTTTATCCAGAAATGCATACTGCTCTGTCTGGTCGTAAACGTCTTTATAAAACCCGGTAATATTTAACACAGCAATATTCTCGAAATGATGTTTGATTCCCATTTCAAATTGGATTGTTTTTTCGGGTCTCAAAGCACCGATTGTCATGGCAATCACCCGTTCGGGATCGGTGCTGTTAGGCCCGGGCGGTGGATTGTTTTTGATAAAAGCCACCGGTCGAAAATAAACAAATTGATACTGACGATTAATCGGCGGCATCTGATAAAAATGGCCGTAGCTGAAATGAAAAACCGAGCGATCGGTTATCGGAAAAGAAATCCCAATGCGGGGATTGAGAGAATGAAACGGCTTGACCTGCTCCCGCGGTTTATCGAGCACATTTTCAAAGCTCCATTTAGCACGCCCAAGCGAATCAATGCCATCCATATCCGGATCCGCGCCAGGACTGTAATCCGGATTCAACGAAGGGTTCCATTGAAAACTGTTTAAAGTAAACCAATCGCGATTACCATCAAAAAAATCGTAACGCAGCCCCAGGTTCAGGATCATGCTTTCAAATTCCATTTTGTCCTGAATGTAAAAAGCCAGTTGCAACGGATGAAAAGTTTCATTTAATCCTCTAACGCGCCAATCTTTCATATCACTGCTGAAACTTGCCAGCACCCAACTGTCTTCCTGATAGGTATGATAATGTAATTCAAATCCACTTTTGAGCAAGTTATTATGATTTACCTGCCAGCTAAAATTGCCCATAAACGACAGATCATTGAGTAAATTATCCGCCTTTGGACTGAACAGGTGAGCTAAAAAAGGTTCATCTTCAAAATCATCATAATAGTGCCATCCCCAGACATCCGGTTTTTTGGATTCGCCCAGAATTCGATATGGGCTGGGATTTTCCCGGGTGCGAAAGCTGTAAGAGCTCAACCTCAACTCATAAAACATTTCAGGTCGCAACATGTGGGTCAAGCCGAGTCTGATTTGTGAAACATTATTATCAATAGTCGTTCCATATCCCCGGTAATATTTTGCCTTTAGTGGAAAAAACTCTTCATTGTTGGTCGCATGTTTTTCGTAGCTGTACAGACCGCCGAAGCGAAGGTTCATCGAAGGATTGATGATGTATTTTCCGCTCAAATTAAATGAGGTCAGATCGCGTGTGGCGCGGGGACGTGGCAATTCATAGGGTTGTTGTTTGTATTGACCGGTTAAAAAGAAACTTACCTTTTTAATCTCATCGCCGATCAATGGCAAAAAAGCCCCGGGAAGCGGTCCTCCCAGTGAGAACCGAAAATCATGATCTGTTAAATCGCGGTAGTCATACACCTGCTTTTGTCGTTCCGGCGTCCACCATTTGGGGTCGAGGTACGTCAAACCGGTTACAGTGTCGATCAAGGTGTTTTTTTGAAATTCAACATTATTTTCCGGATCATACAGATAATCGCCAAAATGGCGCTGTTGCGGTGGACTGTGTTGATAGTCCAGCGAAAAAGTATAGCGGTCGCTGCCATCTTTGGTGATAATGTTCACAATTCCGGATTGCGCCTGACCATATTCGGCGTTGAAGCCGCCAGTGATCACCTGGATTTCCTTCACTGCCTCTTTATTGACCTGAGTATATGATCCACCGGCGTCGGCTTTTCCCTGATAAAGTGCGGCGGCTCGCGCACCGTCGATTATCCAGACGACTTGATCCTGATCCCCGCCGCGTATCGAATATCGTTTCTCGCCTCGTCCGAGCCGACCTTCAACCGGAATTGGGTCAAAAAACACGCCGGTTTGTAAATTCACCTGCTCGTTGACATCGGTCGCCGTTGTTTTTTTCATCTCCTCCAATCCAAGCACCTCCACACTGGTCGTCAGATCCTTTTGGATCACCGGTCGCTCGGCGACGACCTCCACAAATCCACCAAGATCCATGACTTCAGCCGTCAGTAAAAAATCGATCCGAGTCGTCTGGTCAACGCGGACCACCACATTTTTAATATCCAATGCCTGGTAACCGACCATTGTCGCCCTTAAAGTATAGCTCCCCGGCGGTACCAATAAAATGTTATAATAACCATTCATATCCGTTGCAGCGCCTCTGGTGGTGCCCATAATCTGGATATTAACCAATGGCAGTGGTTCTCGAGTCTGCTTGTCAATTGCCCGTCCGGAAATTTTTCCGGTAATACCGGCAATCAACTCCGAAACTGCGAAAACCGAAATCATCAAAAATAACAGATACGGTTTTAAATTAGTGGTGGGCATAGCCATCCCTCCTCGAATTAATTGATCTGTTTTAATGTGTTTTCATTTAAGAATAACTGATGTACAACCATAGCTTCCGGCAAACCGCCGTAAAGAATATAGCTTGCATTTTGTAGACGATGGCTTCGAGTATCGGCAAACGGTACAGCGACACACAAGCCAACTCCTGCTGCGCGAATCGCGATCACGCCTGATTCAGAATCCTCAAACCCAACCACTTTGTCGAAGTCATCTTTTGCAATGCCCAGACGATGCAATGCGAGAGAATACAAATCGCGATGAGGCTTCAACCGAATTTCGCTGGAATCTGAAGCTGTTATTACTTCGTCAAAAACCAGATTGTGATCGCTGAATTTTTGCAACAACCGCTCTTTTTTTTCGGCTTTGATTTTCCAATCCTGAATTTGCGCGCACATCGTCCGAAAAACTTCTTTCAGAACAATTTTAGCCTCATAAGCAATGGATGAAGTCACCACAGCAATCCGTACAGGATTTTGTTCAAAATATCTGCCGACCCGCTGTAACCTGTCCGCAGCGTTAGTAAAATTTTCGGATTGATACTTGATCAGCGGTTGCTCGACTATCGATTGAATCAACTCATCAGCAAAAACATCGAGCTCGCGCCCCAGCCATCCTTTCACCAGCGCCAACATTATTGCCACGCCAGGCATCGGTTCAATCAGACGTTCGGAATCGATCGGTAGCGCTGCTTTAATGGCATCGTAATCATGATGCTCGATGTAAAACAGTATCTCATGATAGCGCTGGTAATAGATGTCGATAGCGGCACGCACTCGATCGGCAAACGATTTAAAACAAATCAAATTAGCCCATTTCTGAAGCTCTGTTTCCAACTGTTCGGGAAAAAAGATTTGATTTGCATTTGCTGCTGTCATGATGAAACTGCGAACACGATGATCATCCAGCAATTCGCTCAATTCAAAATGTTTTAAATTGGAGAGCACTTCCCGTCTTCTCATTTCATCCCTGCCGAACGCGATCGATAGCAGCGACGCTTTCAAATAAGCCTTTTGAAAACAATCCAGTCGCACGGACGATTCATAAGCGCCAATCAGGTACTCTACATGCCGGGTGGTGCTATTACCGATTATATACGGATAATCCTGATTGGGATCCAATCCTTTCCAATCCTGAGCAGTCAACCTTCCTGTATATTGTCTGACCATGTTTTCCAATGAATGCAAACATAAGCCCTCAGTGGTGGTGGTTGTCCCGTCCATGTCCTGAACAATAGCAACGATACCATCTCTCGCATTTTGAATTTTCGGCGCCAGCGGGCAGATATCGTATCGGGCGTAAATGTAATTCGGGTTTTCGATCAGAACAATATCATCGCCCCATTCTTTGATCAGGGACAATGGTTCCGGAGATGAAAAGCTGTTTTTCCCATCTTCATGTTTCATTTATAAACTCATTTTTAATGCAATTATAGTTCAAAAAAACGAGCAATCTCCAGTAGCCTACTTTTCATCAACAAATTTAACAGTGTACGTGTTATAAGCCTGAATGTAAACATCGCCTAAAATTCCGGACTCGACGACTTTTCCCCAATTTTCAGAAAAAATGTAGTCCTGTTTTTTCAGCACATATTGATTTCCCGGAGTATTGGTCACTTTGATTTCGAGACGATTTTTGCCGAGTTGGACATGTTCTGAAATGTCAAAATGGTAAGGCTGCCAGCAGCGAACACCAGCATTATACCCGTTCACCCAGACTTCTGCAACATCCCGAACTTGCGAAACGATCAACCTGTATTTATCATATTTTGGCAACAAAGAAAAAATCTTCATTAACACCGGTTGTATGGATATAATGAATTTGAGGCGAGGACGGCGATACGATTACATCCGGAACAATCCGTTGGTGGATTAGAGCAGCTAACGAATCAACATCATTATAAATCCAATCCCCATAATATTTCTTTTCAGCCGCCAACCCGGATGCATAAAATTGTTGAACCATCCCCTTATCTGTTTTTAGATAGTTGAGCCTTTCCCCAAACGCCAAAACCGCACCGCCATTCTGAAAAAACTGACGAATTCTCTCGTACGATGACTCATGCAAAACTTCCGCATCCGGAAGAATGAGCAGTTCAAATCGATGCTGTTCATCGCCATCAACCAATTGCAAATAAGGAACATCGCTAGCTGAGTGCAAAGCTGTTTGTTGAATCAGTGTTTCTTCATCCAGATAAAGGAAATAAACCTGTCTGTTAAACAATTCATTGGATAGCTGAATAAAACGCTGATCGATTTCATCCGCCAATGTCTCATCCAGTAAACTGAGCCGTGCGCGCACGGTATTATTGGGGCGAATTATTGCAATCTTTGTGATGGGCTGACTGGAGCTGAGCACTAACGACAATCGCCGGATATAGTCGGTAAATTTGGGCAGATATTGCCACAGAGTGTTTTGGATAAATAACGACGGCGGTACTTCCATTCGCCAGGAGCCATCGTTCATGGCATAATAAAACGCACTAAGCTGCAATTGATTCACGCCGCGCACGAACAGCCAATCGGTGATGGCCTTCATTTTTTCCAGCGATAAATCCCAGCCATAAGCTGCAAAAGTTTCACAATAAGCATCTCTTTTCCCTGCCGCATGAGCAGCCGATGTGATGAGCAAAGGAGTTATTGCTGATTTATCCCAGTTGTAAACTTCGTCGCCGCCATAAAGATCGGAATATGCCATAACTTTGAAATAATCGCCCTGCATGATTGTCGAATGCTTCATGGTTTCCTCGTGCGCAGGTTGGATGTTGAGCGCGATGTTATGTTGCCCACACCAATCCTGAAGCGGCTTTAAATAGGATTGCTGAAACAGCCAGGCAATGAATTCATAAAAATCGGTGCGAATGGCAATGGTCTTCTCTCCAATATCACACCACAACGCCGGCAGAAATGGTTTCAGATCGTATCCATTTTTCTCGATATATTTTGAAAAAAGTAACGGAGTATAGGGGATAGTCTCCGGATTCAAATTAAATAGTTTGAGGTTGCAATAAAAACCAGGTTCATCCGTGATAATTGCCTCGATCACATTACCGAAAAACTCTGGCATACGCTGGAAGTATTGTTCATGGGTGATATTTATAAATGTTCTTGCGAGTTCGGGATTCAGCAGATCGACATATTTTTCACCTAAAAATGTCGGTTGAAACTGACAGGAATCTTGATAAAAAATGTTAACCGACCAGTTTCCCTCTGGCGCATACCAGACAAATTTATCCTGCTGACAATGCGATGTCATGTCGGTTAAACTGCTGCCATCCAGTCGGTCTTGATCTGCTATTTTCGCAACCACCACGGCAACAGTTGTTGGCGGAATCGATAACGATAAGCTGTCAGAACCGGACCGTCGATGCTCTTCTCGCGCCAGACAGCGCGCATACAGCTCCGGTTTCATCTCCAGAACTTTTCCCCCGGCATATCCGCTGGGCCAACGGATTTCATCGTACAGCCAGACCTTCAAACCCAGTTGCTTTGCCACGCTGCAGGCATAGCTGACTTTTTGGAACCAGTCTTCAGAGAGATAATCAAGCCTCAGTCCCTCCCATGCCATAATAACAACGCCCCTCACCGTGCCACTGTGTTTGATAAGCTCAAGTTGTTCCCGAATACCCTGCTGGCTGATTTCTCCGTTCCAGAACCAGTAAACAACCGGCAGGAATTTAGCGGGTGGGTTTTGGAAATGGTTGTATAGACTTCCAGCCGTTACACTGGCGGATGCACTTTCAGAAAACGATAGCAACCAGATGAGTAAAAACAGCAGTCCGATGTAATTCGAGTTTTTGCGAGGGGATTGGATGCCCATTTCTATTCGATCAAGATAAAATTTCATGTTAATAATTCCGCTTATGGATTGCACCTGCATTACGGGCAGGGGCTACTCCAAAAGCGCCATTTTGCTAATATACACCCCGCCATCATTAAATTGCAAGCGATAAAAATAAATCCCCGAAGCAACTGAGCTTCCATGCAAATCTTTACAATTCCACAAAACTGTATGTACTCCTGGTGACAGTGATTCATTTTGGATCAGCGTGATCACCCTTTCTCCCAGAATATTATATATCGACAGATTCACCTGTTTGCGCTCTTTCAATGAAAAACGAATCTGTGTTAAAGAGTTGAAGGGATTAGGATAATTCATTAACGTACCATCGATTGGGGGAATAATATGATTATATTTCATTTTTACTGGCGAAGTTTTACCTGTTATGTTTAACTTAACAAAGCGCGGACGATAAATATCCGCATTGCTCAATAAGTCCCACCAATCCCAGGAATTGACGTTATAACTGATTAACATTTCGTCCCAGGTGGACAGATGAGGATGGGCTTTGGCGTTATAGACAAAAATGTTGGGGTTTTCATTCAATTCGGGGCAATCATAGACCATGTATTGAACTCCAAACGGTCCCACCGGCGATTCTCCAAAACGAACACCGACCTTGCCGCCGCTTTCAAAAACCAGCAGAAATCTGCCATCTTGAAGCGGACTAACGCTGAACTCCTGAGAAATGCCATCGGTGATCGTTTGACAGGCAGTGATATCTGCGACCCAGCCGTCTCCGTCCCAGAAGGTCCATTGAGAAAAATTTTCGATATCTTCTGGCAAAACCCGGGCAGCTACCAGTTCCTTTTTTCCAAACAAACTGCGAGGACCGTAAATGTAGATATATCCATCTGGAAAAGGATTGCCAGACGATTCTGTCATCACCATTACAGCCTGTCCCAGAACAGTTTCAGCCTGCCGCGTTATATCGTAATAATAGATTGGCGCATCGATGTGTTGATAGTTGAATAAATTTCCGGTTGAATCAAACTCAAAACTGATGAGCGTCGTTGCCACCACCTCAAAAATTGTTGCCCCGGATTGCAAGCGTAAACCAAAGACATAAATCCGGTCATTCAAACAAATTCCATCCATGGGCCAGATCCAATCTCCGGGATTGGATTGTGGTGTATCTGCTTCAAAGACCGATGCAGGTTTGCCCTGATCATTCAATTTCCAAAAAAAATCTATCTTTTCTTTGTGAGGTTTTTTTCCATGAAGTATGCCATAACTATTCCGAATCATTACGGTATTGCGGCGATGATTTAAGCTATCCACTTCACCAACAAAGGTATCGCCGAAGACAAACAGCGTCTTTTCATCCATTTGAGCGGAAGGCGCATCGTACCCGGATAATGGAATCGAATAGGCAGCGTCGCTTCCGGTCCATCCGGAGCTGCGATTAAAAAGCGAATCCCATTCTGGAGCAGACTTTGCCTGATAGCTTTCGCTGGAGTCGCACTCTTGTGGGACTCCAATCCAGTGAGGAAAGGAGAAAGGAGACCAGTTAGTACAGATCAAATCGCGGGTGGCTTTGGTTGCCAGATATGCCAGGCCAAAGCACCCTTCAGAATAACCAACTCGAAGCTTAAGCTCTACCAACACCTGTGGGTTGTTCTGATATGTATAGCCGGTATCGGAAATCAGTGCGATCCATTTCATCCTGCCGTCAAAGTCAGCAGCAGGGTAGCACGCCTCGGCTGAATCTGCCCACTCCGAAGAATATTGCATCTCGCCGTTTCCGATTGTACTGAAATAATTCGCAGAAACAAAAGCCCAATCTTCGGGAACCAGAACACATAACACACCTTTGTGAGGGTTGGTAGTCTCGTCAATATTATCGGAAATAGTGACCCTGATCTCGATCACTTCACCGGCGTGGGCATGGCCGGGCTGCTCGATTTGATCGAACTTACAGTGCGTTACGCTAAAGAGCGTAAGCAATAAAAAAATCTTCAGGTGGCAAGCTCTAATACGAAGCAGGCGCTTAAAAAAATTGGCTAAACTGGTAGTAATACGACTTTTCATAATCCTTTTTCTGCCCTTCCTGGTTATTCGTTGGAATGATTCACTGAGCTTTAGCGCCTAACAAATATAATCCGATGATATCCAAGAGCAAGCATTTTTTTCACAACATCAACAGCAACGACAAAATCCTCGGCGTATCCATCGGCATGAATTAAATGAGCGAAATGCTGTCTAATCGATGACATGGCAGGGAAAACGAGCTTGCACGGGATTGGGAGTTTGATATACTATTTCACCGCAGCTGTTGATGACTTTAACCGAAATTCCGGTGATCTCATTAAACAGCCTTAAAAAGTGATTGAGCGATCGCGTTCCCTGGCTGTCCCTGATTAATCCGATCAGATCATATATGGTTTGTATT
>DSAU01000536.1 GCA_011046315.1 bacterium | reverse complement strand
GTGTTAGTTCAAAGAGGCATTGAAACAACACCACAATTTATTGTGGTGAAATAATCATCTCAAAACAGTTCTTTTAACCGCTTCAGCGGTTTATATTCACTCACCCTGTGATCGATTACGGCGTAAGTTTCAATAGAGTAGTGATTGTACAGAATAATCTTTAAAGCGTGTTGCGTTTTTATAAACGCGAATTGGAGCCCTATTTTGCTCTAATACGAATGCTGATCAAAGATTTGTGCGAGCATCGCACATAACCAAAATTTCAAATTTCAGTGAATTTATGAATTCAGATCGAGAAAAAGCACCAACCCTCATCGGAAGGAAAATGTATATTCCCCGAATGAGTCTCAGCGGCGCCAAATTGATGGCGGCGGCGTATCGATCGGTGGGAATCTTTGCCGAAGCTTCGCCTCTTTCGGACAGCAGAACGCTGGAATTGGGCGGGAAATATTTAAACGGCGACGAATGCCTGCCGGAACGCATCACCCTCGGGAATTTTTTAAAAGTTATTGAAGACCCTTCTTTTGATCCGGATAAAACGGCCTTTTTGCTGCCGACTTCGGGCGGACCCTGCCGCTTTGGTCAGTATCAGGTGTTGTTTAAAAAAATCCTCAAAGAAAAAAAATATGAAGACCGCGTGCTTATCGTTTCACCGACAAGTACAGACGGGTACGAAGGATTCGGAGATTCTGCTGGTGCTCTGATGCGCACCAGTTGGCTGGCGGTGGTCTGCAGCGACATATTGAGAAAAATCCATCTGAAAACCCGACCTTACGAAATTGAAAAAGGCGGGGCAAACGAGATTTTTCAAAAGGGTTTGGAGGAATTGAGCGCGATTTTGGCATTGCCTGGCATCACCCATAAAGCAAGAAAAAGCCAGCTCCACCAAATGTTAATCACTATCCGAGATCGCTATCGAAAAATAAAGAAGCAGCCCGACGCTAATAAGCCGTTAATCGGCATTGTCGGTGAAATATACTGCCGGCTGAATGAATTTAGTAACGAGTATCTGGTAAACAAAATTGAGGAATTTGGCGGTGAAGTTTGGATGACCGACGTCGCTGAATGGGTATGGTACACTACCGATGAGCAGGTGCAAAGGTTAATTCGGACCGGCAAACGTTTTTCAAAAGAGATGCTGGCTGCACAGATCAAAATCGCCATTTTAAAAAAAGATGAATCATTTCTGCTTGAACCGTTTAAAGCTGATTTTTGTGGCTACGAAGAGCCCCATAGAGTTCGCGATGTTTTAAATTACAGCCACCCTTTTTTACCCCAAAGCGGTGCGCTGGGGGAGATGGTTTTAAACGTGGGGAAATCGATTTATCTGTATCACAAAGGCGCGGACGGCGTGATCGATATTAGTCCGTTCACCTGCATGAACGGTGTTGTATGTGAAACGGTCTATCCTCAGGTGAGCCAAAAATATGATCATTTCCCGATTCGGATTTTTTATTTTGATGGTTCGCAAGTGGACCTGGATCGGGATGTGGAAATTTTTCTCGAACTGGCGCGCAATTATCAACGTAAAAAAAAGCGAGCGCGTCCTGCGCCGGTTAGTGGGCAATAAATCAGTCGATAATATTTCAGGGGTGTTGCAACAGAATCCGCTATGGCTATACCCTTTTTTATTTTTGATGTGCGATCGAGGCAGTCAGGTTATTTTAAAAAAGGATCCCCCCATGAAAGATAACAGATTTATTTTGGTTCTATGGCTGATCATTTATTTTATAATTTTGGATTCCGGATGCAACATGATTTATGCGAGTGAATCCGCCGATTGGAACTCGATAGCGATTAGAATTCACCCTGATAGCAGCCGGTCCTTTATTTTGACCGATAAGCGGGCAGCTTTTTTCTATGGCGAAACTGGAAAGATTGCCGAGGATGCGCATCAGGGTTTTTACGTTCTGGAAAAGAAATATCTGAATGATTATCTGCTGTCGCGCTCCGGCGCTCAATTAAGGCGCAACTCGGCCGATAGCATTCAGTTTTTTCCGGATCATCTGTTGCGTCAATATCCGGAAAACGTTCGCGAACGGATTTTTCTGCTGGACCGGCTTAATTGTCTTGTCATTGAAATTCAATCAGATAACGAACAACCAATTAATTTTATCCCACTGTTACCGGCTCGATTTGGATTGTCTGATCATTATCCCAAAAAGCTGGAGAATGGCGATGTCTTTATTTTAAACCCGGATCAAAATAAACCGGCGCCGAAAAATAATCAACCGCGGCTGGCTTTTGCCTTTAGCGGCGATGTTAAACTGGAAAACGGATTCAATGATCGTTTGCAACTGAAAGATAATTATTCTGAAAAAGAACAGCCAGCCAGGTTTCAATTGACCACCGGAAGCGGGCTAATCTTTGTCATAATTGGGGAAACTGATACTGAAATTCTCGAATTGAGTACGGAGCTTCAGCAAAATTTTGAACATTACATTAAAGTCAGGCGTCAGCGAATAACCGAAATGCTCGATAACTGTCAGTTGAAATCAGACCAACCTGAATTTGACAAAGCGTTTCAATGGGCGTTGGTTTCCATGGATCAATTAATTATGAAGCAACCAGGCGCCAATCAGGATGTCGCTGGAATTTTCGCCGGATTGCCCTGGTTCAATAATTATTGGGGTCGTGATACTTTTATTGCTTTTCCCGGCGCCGTGTTGACTACCGGTCAATTCGAAGCGGCGCGAGAAATTTTGCTGTCGTTTTCACAATTTCAAAGTCGTGATCCAAACAGTGAATATTTCGGGCGAATCCCCAACCGGGTGACAATTGATGAAATTATCTACAACACAGCCGACGGCACACCCTGGTTTATCAAATCGCTTTGGGATTATTATCAGTACACGGCTGATATTGAGCTGTTAACACAATTATTTCCAGTGGTGAAACTGTCGATCGAGGGCGCATTGAAACATCATGTTGACAAAAATTATTTTTTGACCCATGATGATGCTGAAACCTGGATGGATGCCCGGGGACCGGACGGTCCATGGTCGCCGCGGGGAAATCGCGCCGTTGAAATTCAGGCGCTGTGGTTTGCTCAGTTGATTGCCGCGGCAGAGATCGCCGGAGTTATCGGTGAATATGATATACAAAAGGAATGGCAGCCGATCGCAGAAAAGGTCAAGCACAATTTCAGTGAACAGTTTTTCAATCGAACAACGATGTCTCTTTACGACCACTTAAATCAGGATGACAGCGCCGATGAAAAGATTCGCCCGAATCAAATTCTTGCGCTGACGGTCTCGCCACAACCACTGTTAACCCCACACCAAGAATTGGGAGTGCTCGAGCAGGTAACAACAAAGTTGACTTACGGTTACGGTGTGGCGTCTCTCTGGCAGGGCGATGAGGATTTTCATCCGTATCATGTAGCGCCGGCGTATTATCCAAAAGATGAGGCTTATCACAACGGTGTGGTGTGGGGATGGCTGGCAGGTCCGGTCATTACTTCTTTATTTCGCTACGGATACCGCGAACTTGCTTTTCAATTATTGGAATCAGAATCATTTCAAATTCTGCATCACGGCGCCGCCGGGAGTTTTTCTGAATTGTTGGACGCCATCCCGCTATCCGGAGAACTGCTGCCAAAAATTTCCGGAACCGTTTCTCAAGCCTGGTCAATAGCCGAGTTCATTCGAAACGTTTATCAGGACATGCTGGGAATTTCGCTGAACAATCCAAAAAATACAATATTATTTTCGCCAAATTTACCAGAGAAACTGTCGCAAATCAAGTTCAAACTTCCACTGCCGGGCTCAGAAATTTTTATCCAAATATTAAAAAAGTCTGATCATTGCACTAAGCTATCAGTCCATTACGTGCATGGCAACCGGGATTGGCAATTTGATGCGCAATATCCGCTATTTGACAACAGCAAGATGGCGTTTCGGGTTATGTTGCAGCCACACACGTTGCGAGAGATTCATCTGTTTTTCGGCGAACAACCCCAGGTACTGTTGGATGGCAAAATAATTGATTGGCAATGGCATGAGCCCGATGTGAAAACGGAAAATTTGCCGCGGTTGCAGTTTGCTGAACCGGCGCTTGTTGAAAATTTGAACTGTTTTCTGCCGCCGCCATTTCCGCTGTTATCGGGTGAACAGATCAGCCGCAAAAATCCGGATGCAACACAGGTGGTTGATAGTGCCGATCCTGCATTTGATGACCGGGGAATCACTGGCAACTATGTTTATCCGCAAAACGCGCAGTTTGAAGATGGGATTTTTGATCTGACCAGATTTCAACTGTTTGAGGATGAATCTGAATACTATTTTCGTTTGACGCTGCGCAATCTGGTTCAGCCGGGCTGGCATCCTGAGTACGGTTTTCAATTGACTTTTATCGCCATTGCAATTCATCAGCCATGGCAAAAGGGCGGCGAAAAAATGGTTCCCCGAAACGCAAATTATCAATTACCAACGGATTATCAATACCACCGGTTGCTGCTGATTGGCGGAGGCTTACAGATCGAAGATGATCGCGGTGAAGTTGTTGCAGCTTATCGCCCGTCAGATGTTCGTTTTCCGTTGGGAAATATCGGAACCAAAACCATCGAGTTTGCAATTCCCAAACAATATCTGGGAGAGAATGCAGAGAGTTGGCGCCTGACCATAATGGTGGGCGGTCAGGATGATCACGGCGGAGCCGGATTGGGTGAATTCCGCAATGTGGGAAAAACAGCGACCGAATGGCATGGAGGAGGCGGAGAAAAGGAGGTCGGAAATTGTAACATTTATGACTTTCTTCAAATCGACCCTTCAAAACAATAAACAACAATATTTTTGGAAAAGCTCAGTTTCTGGTGGAAATTTAAACTGAAGGCATCAGCAGTTTTTTCAAAATAGAGCTATTATCGTTGATTAAAAAAAATGACTTGATATTATCGATAAATTATTGATAAATTATATCACCAAACCAACTCTCTCATCAAAATTAATTTGAATAAAGGAGAGCACATGCGAAAAGCAATTTTATTAGTTGGCGTAATGCTGACGATGGTGAGTTATTGTACACTGGATTTTCCCGAGGATCCAAAAGCGCCCAAATGGCACGTTGAAATAGAAAGAATTCCCTTGTTTAGCGGAGACACCCTGCGGCTTGGCGACCAGCTCAGCCCGAATGATTTTAATCGTCTGATACCGGATTCTGTACTGTCGATCAATAGCGAGGATGAAAAAGGCATTAATTTAAAGGACAAATTGAAAATTCAAGCTCAGCAGAGCAGTTTTTCTGAACAGCTCGGTGAATTTGAAATTTTAGCTGAACAATCAGCCGAATCTAATGTTCACTTTGTGGATATTCTTCCGGAACTATCCTCGCTGGTGGGCACTTCATCCGTGCTTGATACAACTCCCTTGAGTCCGGTGGAAAAATTTAATACGCTGGAGGATTTTATCAGCGTGAGCGTGGTCAGCGGACGGGTTCGTTATGATGTAACCAATAACCTTGGTTTTGAGATGGTTGGTGATGTCAGGCTGGCGTTAATAGATGTGGGGCGCGGCAACGTAGCCATCGATACGGTTCGTCTGGAAAGTATGGAAAATAACCAGAGCAAAACTTATTACATCGATTTGCAGGGAAAGGTGATTTCATCAGAGATCAAAACGGTCTTTTTTGGTGTGCTTTACGGCAGCAATGGTGAATCTGTATATATTCCGACCACCTCGAGTCTGGAGGTGTCAATAACACCAGAAACTATTATTGTTGATGAAGCGCACGCCCGGCTAAAATCGCAGCTACTGAACCTATCCGGTAAAGTGGACATCAGCTCTGACTCGCTGACCGTTAAAACAGCCGAAATCGAAAGCGGGAATTTTTATTTAAGATTTGAAAATCATTTTGAATTTGACATTCATTTGGATATTCATATCCCGAGCTTAAAGGATGGTTCGAATAACGTGGTCAGCACTTCGATGAATATTCCCGCGGGCGTTTGGGCTGATGATGCTATAATTCTGGACGATGGCAAAATTGATTTCATTGATGAAGGAATTGCTTTCGAAGTCGAAGCTCAACTTATGCCTCAGCTCGATCGGATGTACATTTTGAGAAGCAGCGATGAAATTCAGGGAAAGATTGATTTTACAGATATTCAGTTTACGAGTGTTATTGCTGATTTTAATATTACAACAGGTTTTCCGGAGTTCACCAAAAAACTATTTTCCGAGCGCCCGGAAAAACTTAAAAATTTTGTCTTTCATGATGTGCGCCTCGAATTGCAATTTCTGGACACACCGTTCGATCTGGGTTTGAATCTGGCTTTTGAGGGTATGAGAAAGGATAGTTCATTTACGCTTCATCTTCAAAAGAACGTGCCCAGTGGGGGAAGTCTCATCCTGAACAGAGACGGCGTCAATAATGACGGTAGCTTTCCGACCATCGTGGATGTGGCTAATATTTTACCTGAATATATTACAGTTACTGGAAAAGCCCGAGTGATGGGAACCGATGTCTCATTTCACAAAGACGACGACATCGGTATCGGTTATATCCTTGATTTTCCATTAATTTTTTCGACAACTGATGCCTCTTACAGTAAAATTGACACCTTAAAAATTTCCAATAATATGCGCGATCGTTTAAAAGAAAACTTGATCAGTGCGGGGATTAATATTTCTATTATGAACGGATTTCCAATTTCTGGTTGGCTGACATTGTTTGTGGGCAGCAGTTACGACGATGTGAATACTGAAATCTTTAGCATCAACTTGCCCCGCCCAACGATGACCAATTCAGGCGTAGTAATAAGCGGCGGAGAAGGTCTCATTCAGTTGGGATTGGATGAATCCAGAATTAGGGCAATTGCTGACGGTAATTATTATCGGTTCAAGATCAGCTTAGATGATACCGGAGAAGCCACGCTCACTGCGAATGATTTTATCATTGTACGTGATGTGTATATTTCGGGAAAATTTCTTTTCGACCCGGAAGGGATGTCGGATAATGATAGCTAACAGCTTGTCAATCGAAAAACTGAAGCGAGGTCAACATGACGAAAATTAAGTATGCAGTTTTTTTGACCATAATGTGCACGCCCGTGCTGCTGTTCGGACAAAGCGGCGCCAGCCTCGGATTGGGAGGGTTTACTGCGATTTCGCGAGGGGTGGATGCGGTTTACTGGAATCCGGCAAATTTAGCTTTCATGGAGCAAGGTCAAGCTAATTTCCAAATGAAGCTCTTTTCGTTAACCATTGGTACCGGCAATAATTCTTTCAGTTTCAATCTAATTAACAAATACATCGGCGATGGTGAAAGTATTTATTTGACCGAAGATGATAAAAAGGATATTCTCAATTTAATTGCTGATCAGGGATTGGTTTTCGATGTCAGTGGTAAAGCCTCTGTGCTCTCCTTTGCATATAAAAATTGGGGGTTTGGAATCGAAACCCATGTTTATGGAAATTTTTCGATTCCCAGAGACCTGTACAAAAATATTCTCTTTAAAATCGGACAGGAGAGTTATGATTATTCCGTCGATGGCGGAGGTTGTGGCGTCACTAAAATGAAATTTTCTTATGGAATGAACCTTATCGATGATATTATTCTGGAACTACCGCTGTTAAAACATACTATTTTTAAACAGGTTAGCGGCGGGGTTTCAGTATCATATTTACAGGGAATCGGCTATTCACAAATAACAAAGGGAACAGCGTTATTGACCATCAGCGATTTCGGAATTCTTCCCAAAGCTGAATTCGAAGCCCGAACTGCAACCCTGGGAAGTGGTTTAGGCGTTGACTTCGGTTTCAGCTCCTACACCAACAACCACTGGAAAATTGGTATGTTGTTCGAAAATGTACTGGGTTATATCCGGTGGCATCGGGACGCGAAAGTAGCTGCAGCTTCGTTAGATTTGGGCGTCAAGCCGCTGTTCATTATTGGAGAAGGACAGCTATCAGACCTTGATTTTGATTCGGTTACCAGCGATACCTCATACGCTATCGGTGGATTTTCCACACGATTGCCGTTTAATTTCCGAATGGCGCTTGCCCGAGATTTTGGAAAATATCTGATTAATTTTGAACTGGGCCATGTCGATCAGGCGTCACAGGTGGCTCTGGGTGGGCGGATAAAATTTGGATTTTTTCACCTGCTGGGTTCGATGGGGCGTCAGATGAATAATTTCCAATGGAACGCTGCATTTGCGCTTGATTTTAATAAATTCTACTTTGATCTGGGCGTTTCAAGCCGATCCGGATTGACTTTGGGTGACACCAAAGGATTGTTTCTGGGTACATCGATCAAGTTTGGGATTTAATGAATAAAAAAAAACCACCGGCGTTTTTTTTGCGCGGTGGTTTTATAGCGTTGATAGATTTATGGTTATGCTTTGTAGGTCGTCAATTCATCAATAAATTCAGGTAGATTGATAGTTGCCAATCCAATGACTTTATCGGCGCCGCCGTAATAGACATACAGTGTGTCATCGAAAACAGCCGTTCCCTCGGGAAAAACCACGTTGGGGACATCACCCGTCAATTCATATTCCCGCTCAGGCTCCAATATCGGAACCGGACTGCGCGCGATGACTTTTTGGGGATTGTCAAGGTCCAGCAGGGCTGCTCCGGCGCGATAAACCAGATTATCATCCACACCATGATAGATCAACAGCCACCCCTTAGCTGTTTTAATCGGCGGCGGACCCCCGCCGATTTTTTTCGATTCCCAATCAAATTTTGGTCTCAGCACAGTGAATTCTTCCAACCGGGACAGGTATTTTTGCCAGTGGTTTTTAT
>DSAU01000307.1 GCA_011046315.1 bacterium | reverse complement strand
TAAAGCTAAAGGGAAAAATGAAATGAAACATCGATTCGTTCAAAAAAAATTATTGCGCTATCTGGATCATGACCTGCCAGAAAAAGAGCAACGCCAAATCGGGCAGCATTTAAAAAAATGTGCCGCCTGTCGGGCGCTGTTGCAACGGCTGAAAGCTCATTGGCGAGTGGGTCAGCCTATTCCACGAGAATTGGCGCCGCCGTTTTTATGGACGCGAATTTCTGCCCGGCTTGATGAGAGAAACCAAAAAGGATATATCAGCCAGTTTGAATCAGCCTTTCTGCTGGGCGCGCGGATGCTGGCGGCAACAGTTGTGGTTCTATTAATGATTTTTACTGGAATCCAGTTGGGAAAAATGGCGCTGCCAGTTGCTGAATCTGCTCAAAAAGTCAGTCAAACAGCATTAATCAACGAGGAGTTTGGGATGGACTATTTTTCTATCACCCCGCCGGGGTCCGTTGGAGAACCAGTGGTTGCGCTTACCGCAAACAATAACAGGAGCCGCCGATGATGAAGAAAAAATGGGGCTACTTAATCATCTTAATTACCTTGATTAATATTTCTGCTCTGGTTACGGTATTGTATCTGCGCTGGCAAAGTCCTGTTTTCTGCAAGCCAGGCAGTGGATTTGAAATGGTAAAGAGGGAAGTGGGTTTATCACCTGAGCAACTGGAAAAATTAGAAGTATATCGTCGCTTATTTCACGCTGAATTGGATTCGCTGGACCGATTGCTGGCGGAAGACCGCCGCCGGTTGGCGCAGGAAATCCGCCGTAGCGATCCGGATACCAGCCAGATCTCTACGATTGTCGAAAATATCGGGCGCTTACAAACTCGCTCCCAATATCGGGCGATCGAACACTTTTTTCAAATCAAAACCATTTTGAGTCCCGAGCAACAGGAGAAATTTTTCAACATCGTACTGGAAAGATTTTTGTCAAGACGGCAGTTCACCGGGGCGCGACAAATCAACGATAATCGTTAGACATTAAAACAAAATTGACTAACTAACCAGGACATCAATTCCGCCAAGATCTGTTCATGGCTATGTATTTCGAACTCATCAGCACAATAAATTCAGGAGAAATTGATTTGGCATTAAAACTATCCGCAATTATTACCGTCATATTTGCACTGAGTTTGACGCTGCTTTTGGGTCAAACCATGGAGAAACCGGTTCTCACTTTGGAGCAGTGTTTAAATTTGGCGTTTGATCACAATCCCCAGTTACAATCTTATCAAGCTGCGGTAGAAGAAGCCGCAGCACGGACAGTTGAAGTACGGTCCGGTTTTTACCCATCAGTGAACTTCAACGCCGCCGCCGGACGTTATGAAAGTGAAGACAAAACCGGGTCAAGGGACAATTATCAAGCCACTTTTTCTGCGCGCTATCCGGTTTTTCAGGGTTTTCGCACCTCAGCCTCGTACAAAGCCGCTGATGCTAACTATAAGGCAAACCAATCCCAATTTCTTCAGGAGAAATCTGATTTAACGCTAAACGTAACCGAGGCTTACTATCGGCTACTGCAAACCGCGCGGCTGGTACAGGTTGCTGAGCAATCATTAAAACGGGGGCAGCTTCACCTTGATTTTGCCAACGCCCGTTTCAGCGCCGGATTGGCGTCGCGGTCGGATGTGTTGAAAACCAAAGTGGGACTATCCAATACAAATCTGGCCTTAATCGTGGCGCGCAATGCCCAACTGGTAGCCGCCGGAAAATTGAACGTTCTGATCGGTCGAGCAGCACATTCACCGATTCAAATCAAGGACAATCTGGAAGCACGACCTTTCAGTTTATTTTCAGATTCACTTGCCCTGAGACAAAATGTAGACCGGCTGATTGAGGCTGCATTCCGTTCGCGGCCTGATCTGCACAAAATCGAACAGCAGTTGGTCAGCCAGCAGGCAGCTCTGCGCATCGCTCGCAGCGATTATTTCCCAACTCTTTCTCTGGAAGCCAATTACAGCTATTCCGGAGAAGCCACATCCGATTTACAGGGTTCATCTTACATCGGGGCAAACATCAGCCTTCCCCTGTTTTCCGGTTTTTCCCGACCGGCGCAAGTGGCTCAAGAAAAATGGGCGTTGCAGTCTTTAAGCCAGCAACAGCAAGCGGTTCGCCACCTGGTCAGTCTGGAGGTATGGAACGCTTTTCTGGAGGTCAAACAGGCAAGCGAACGGATTGTGGATTCACAAATTTTTTATGAAAATTCACTGGAAAATTTGCACATTTCTGAAGGCGAATATCGGGAAGGAGTCGGGTCCATGCTCGACGTTATTGACGCTCAAACCGCACTGGTAAGCGCGGAAAAAAGTCACATCGAAGCGCTGGCAGATTACCAAATTGCCCTGGCAGCGCTGGCACGAGCTGTGGGAAGAGACGATATTGAGGAGATTTTGAAATGAGAAAAAAATGGGTAATAATCATAGTACTAATGATGGCAGTGATCACTGTGTTTCTAACGACAAGTCTGTTTTTCAGTAAAGAAGAACGACCTTCTGCAAACCTGCGTACCGCTGTTGCGAGCCGACAGAACATCGGCTCCAGCGTGTTAGCCACGGGCATTATCAAGCCAATGGTGGGCGCAGAAGTGCGGGTCGGTTCACGTGTGTCCGGAATCGTCAACAGCCTGCACGCCAACATCGGCGATATGGTGTATAAAGGACAATTGATTGCCGAATTGGATCCGACAGAACTTCAAGCGAAATATAATCAGGCGCTGGCAGCGCTGGAAAACGCCCGCGCTAATTTTGAATACAGCAAATTGGATTTGGAACGGCAACGCTCATTGCTAAAGCAAAATTTTATTTCACAGAACCAATTTGATTTGGCGGAAAAAACATTCGAGATCAATCGAGCCCAGTTGAAACAAGCCGAAGCCAATCTGGAGTTTACTCGGGTGCAATTGGGATACACCAAAATCACCGCGCCCATTAACGGTGTGGTGGCATCTGTCTCCACCCAGGAAGGCGAAACCGTCGCCGCCAGTTTTTCCGCGCCGACCTTTGTCAACATCATCGATCTTGACCGCCTCGAAGTCTGGGCGTATGTGGACGAAACCGACATCGGTCGAATTCAGATCGGACAGCGAGCGACATTTACCGTCGATACCTATCTGGACACTGACTTTGAGGGCGCCGTAACCGCAATCTATCCCAAGGCGGTAATTCAAGACAACGTGGTCAACTACATTGCCACCATCAAAATAACCGATTTTAAAGAAAAAACGCTGCGGCCCGAAATGACTGCAACGGTAACGATTTATCTGGATATGCGGGAAGATGTTTTGACTGTGCCCACCAGTGCATTGCGTCGTCAACAAAATGAAATAACTGTAACCGTAATCGAAGATGATAAAATGATCACCCGCAGTGTCAAAACCGGGTGGTCAGGGAACGGTTTTAGCGAGATTCTTTCCGGTCTCAACGAAGGAGATACGGTAGTCATTCAATGATAAATGTTCCAACCGCCCGGCACTTAATAATTTAGTGCAAATAGAGGAGATTGAACCATGCGAGCAATTGTAAAGGTAAAGGACGTTTCAAAAGTCTATAAAAAAGACAGCGGTGTGCCCATATACGCCTTGCGCAATGTATCGGTCGCCATCGGAGATGGTGAATTTGTGGCGATCATGGGACCATCCGGCTCCGGTAAATCCACATTGATGAATGTGCTGGGCTGTCTCGATCGCCCCAGCGAAGGTGAAGTTTTAATAGATGGGCAAAAAGTTAATCTGCTGGATGACGAAGCGCTGGCAAGGGTGCGCAATCAAAAAATCGGCTTTGTATTTCAATCGTTTAATCTGCTGCCGCGCACCAGCGCAATTGAAAACGTCGAGCTGCCGCTGATCTATTCTGAAAGGGATAAAATCAGTGGGCTGGCGAAAGCAGCGCTGGAAAATGTCGGACTGGGCGACCGGTTAAACCACCAACCGGGCGAACTCTCCGGCGGACAACAGCAGCGGGTTGCCATTGCCCGGGCGCTGGTCAACGATCCCGAAATCATTCTGGCCGATGAGCCCACCGGAAATCTTGACAGCCGAGCCAGTTACGAAATATTGGCGCTGTTTCAGCAACTTAATCGTCAGGGACGAACTGTTGTAATCGTAACCCACGAGCCGGACATCGCAGAATACGCCACCCGAATTATCAAAATAGCCGACGGTGCGATCGAAAGCGACGCCGCCAATCTCAATGTGCGCCGGGCAGAAGATGTTTTGAAAAAAATAGCCAACACAGTGGAGGTGAAATCATGAAGACCGGAAGAATACTAAAATCTGCTTTCAAAGGTTTGGGAAAAAATAAATTGCGCACTTTTTTCATGATGATCGGTATTGTTATTGGCATCACAGCCGTTACCATCGTAATATCCGCCGGACTGGGCGCTCAAAACAAAATTATGGAACGAGTAAAAAAGTTTGGGCTGGAAAGCCTGATGATTTTTGCCGGTGGAGGTCGCGAAATGGGACAACCCACATCCGGTGGACCGATTACCACCCTTAAAATTGAGGATGCAGAAGCGCTGAAGCGCGAAATAGGGAATATTGCAGGTGTGGCACCATTTAACCGAAAGGGTGATGGGGTGGTAAAACATCAGGAAAAGAGTATTACGACACGAATATTTGGCGTAACTCCGGCCTGGGCGCCGGTGTGGGACTGGTATGCGGCGCAGGGTGAGTTTATCACTGACGAAGATGAAGCGCGAATGGCGCGGGTGTGTGTGATCGGACCAACGGTTCAACAGGAATTGTTCGGCGGCGCCAATCCCATCGGCGAGCAAATTCGCATCGGCAACGTAATATTTGAAATCAAGGGCATTATGCAACCGCGCGGAATCAGCCCTGGCGGAGGCGATATGGATAATCGCGTTTACACCCCGTTATCAACTTTTATGCGCCGGGTAGCTAATGTGGATTATATTTTTGGAATCAAAGTCCTGTTGAAAGATGCCCGCAAAATTGATGAAACCGTGGTTACCATTAAATCAATTCTGCGAGAACGGCATAAACTGGCAGCGGGTGAGCCGGATGATTTTCGGATCACCACCCCGACCGAAGTGACCCAATTCGCAGAAAAAGTCGTCGGTACTTTCAATATTTTTCTGGTGCTGGTGGCAGGCATTTCGCTCATCGCCGGAGGTTTTGTGATCGCTAATATCATGCTGATTTCTGTGAGCGAACGCCGTGGAGAGATCGGATTGCGCAAAGCGCTGGGAGCACGCAATCGCGATATCCGCTTCCAATTTTTGCTGGAAACACTGGTGGTGACCATCACTGGCGGGATCATCGGCATTCTGCTGGGGTTTATCGGCTCGACAATTTTGGGAGCTGTAACCCAGCTACCGGTTTCTATTTCCTGGGAAGGCGTGATGCTGGGCATTCTGTTTTCCAGTCTGGTTGGATTTATCGCCGGATTGCAACCAGCAAAACGAGCGGCAGCGCTGCAGCCCATCGAAGCGTTGCGGTCTTGATAAATACAACGTTGCGCAGCAAGCTGCAAAATTAAACACCGAAAAACACTGAATGTTTTTAGAAACTATTTTGAAAAAAGAATTTCAGCGTCTTCAGTGTTTATTAAAAATATCTTTCTTGCTAACATAAAACTTAATCGTTAATAAAAATAGTATTGGTCGCAAATTTTTATAAAGAGTTCAAGTTGAGAGAAAATAAAACCATTCTGCAGGTCAGTCAATTGACCAAAAAATTTAATGACTTTACTGCAGTGGACAGCGTTGATTTTAGCCTTATCGAAGGCGAGATTTTTGGGTTTCTGGGCCCAAATGGCGCTGGAAAAACCACCACGATTAATATGCTTACAGGATTGGCGCGACCCACTTCAGGCAAGATTTTTTATCTTGGCAAGGATTATACCGCAAACATCAAACAGGCGCAGCCGTTACTCGGCATCGTCCCGGACGAAAGCAATCTCTACGAGGAACTGGATGGGTTCGAAAACCTGTGTTTTTGTGCCGCATTATACGACATTCCAAAATCCGAACGTGAAAAGCGGGCGCAGAATTTATTGGAACAATTTGGACTGGCAGATGCTGGTAAAAAGCATTTTAAAGTTTATTCCAAAGGAATGAAACGCAAATTGACCGTGGCTGCCGGAATTATTCATCATCCGGAAATCCTGTTTCTGGACGAACCGACCACCGGCATCGATGTGGCAAGCGCCAGGCAAATACGCGAGCTGATACATCAACTCAATTCAGACGGCACAACCATCTTCATGACCACCCACTATATCGAAGAAGCGGAACGGCTGTGTCATCGAATCGCATTCATCGTTAGCGGAAAGATAGTCTGCAGCGGATCGGTTCCGGAACTGATGCAGCAGGTACAGCAGGATCATATTCTGCAGTTCTCGTTTGCTGGCTCTATTGATGTCCTTAAAATCACCCGGGATTTTGAACAGCAGTTTGCGGGCTGTGCATTGAGCCTGCTGAACGGAAACATGCTTCGGGTACAATCGCAGCAGCCCACACCATTGATGCCGTTGATGCAGTTTTTTGACCAGCGGAGAATGAATGTATTGGAAGCCAAAATTATCAATCCATCGCTGGAAGAGGTGTTTGTCAAGCTCACCGGAGTGGAGCCGACAGAAATGAAAAAGGATGAGGAAAGGCGAAAAAAATGAATACCTGGATTGCTTTTTGGAATATCTTGCGCAAAGACATGCGCAACTATTATTTGAAACCACCCAATATCAGTTGGGGTATCATTTTTCCGTTTGCCTGGATGTTGATGTTTTTTATCAAATCCAAAACCGCAGTGGATATGCGCGAGATTCTTCCCGGCGTGGTTGCGATGTCGATTTTATTCGGCACCACATCAATGCTGGCAGTAACCATCACTTTTGAGCGCCGTTACCGCTCCTTCGACCGGTTGTTGCTGGCGCCCATTAGTCTTACCTGGCTGATGATTGCCAAAACCCTGGGCGCCATTCTGTTCGGTATTGTCAATGCCTTTGTGCCGATCTTGTTATCGCTGTTTATTATGGATTTATCCAACATCAATTGGCCGGCGCTGTTGGCGGCTGTCGCTTTTATTGCGATAACCTCCACCTTCCTCGGATTATTCATTGCCGTGTCCGTAAGCGAAGTGTTCGAAGCGCAGACATTTTCCAATTTTTTTCGTTTTCCCATGGTCTTTTTATGCGGGCTTTTTATTCCGATCAGCCAATTACCGATCTTTTTGCAACCGCTCTCATATATTTTCCCGCTGACCTATGGAGTGGATATTTTGAAGACAGCGATCAATCACCAGGGACATCTGCTCATTAGCGTTAGCTTCCTGATACTGACACTATTTTCGCTGATGCTTTTTATGATTAGCAAACGCAATATTCAGAAAAGATGGATTTATTAAACCATGAAGCTCTATCGCAATTTAAAAATTTCTCAAAAAACTTTGCTGACGCATAAAATGCGAACCGTTCTGGCGTTGCTGGGAATTATCGTCGGTGTAGCAGCCGTCATTATCATGGTCGCCATCGGCAATGGCGCCCGCCAGGAAATCGTTTCAAAAATTGAAGCAATGGGCACCAATCTGATTATCGTCAACGCCGGCGAGTTGCGCACCTTTGCCGGGCGACAACAAATCCGCGGGCTCGTTACCACGCTGACCCTGCAGGATGTCGATGCCATAGAACGGGAATTGGAATTTGTCGTCCAAACAGCGCCGGTGCAAAGCAAAAAAATGCAGGTGAAATATGGCAACATTAGCACCAATACCACCATCGTTGGAACCACTCCGGCGTTTCTCAGCGTGCGCAACTTCCAGGTGGAAAGCGGTTCTTTTTTCACTGAGATGGAGAACAAAGCTTCGCTGCGCGTTGCGGTGCTGGGACAGGGCGTGGCTCAAAATCTTTTTGAAAATGAGAATCCGCTGGGCGCTTCCATCCGCATCTCCAACGTGTTGTTCGAGGTAATTGGTGTGTTGGCGTCAAAAGGTGTGGACATGTATGGCACCGATCAGGATGACCAGATTTTCATCCCGATCCGTACAGCGCTGCGCCGCGTTTTCAACCAAACCCATCTCAACGCGATTTATCTGCAAATCGACCAACAAATGAATATGACCCCGGCGACCCAAAGTCTGCGCGAATTACTGCGGAAACGTCACCGGCTCGATCTCCGGAAAAAACCCGATGATTTCACGATCCAAAACCAGATCGATTTGATCGAAGCGCAAAAGGAGACCAGCGACACCTTTACCATGCTCACCGCCAGCATCGCCGCTATTTCCCTGCTGGTGGGCGGGATTGGAATTCTGGCGGTCATGCTGCTGGCTATCCGCGAACGCACCCATGAAATCGGGCTGCGTATGGCAGTGGGCGCCCGACGTAAGGATTTGCGAACCCAATTTCTGTTCGAATCCTCGATATTGAGCCTGGGCGGAGGAATGATCGGCGTAGTGATCGGCGTACTCACCTCGTTTTTATTGCAATGGACGTTGGCGTGGAGTATTTCCATCTCGCTGTTCTCAATTTTACTCTCGTTTGGCTTCTCACTTTTGATCGGCATATTCTTTGGCGTCTATCCGGCGCACAAAGCATCGCTGCTGGACCCGATTGAAGCGCTGCATAGCGAATAACTGGATTGCTCTCATAAATGTTACACCTGCCAGTAAAGCTTCCCAGACAAAAGTCAACCTTGTTGTTTAATAGATAATGAAAAAATGCTGATTTGCTGAAAAGCCGTCAGGCAGCAGCTCAATTATTTTCATGGTTATTTTGTATCGCAATTTATACTTATACCTAAAATTCTAAATTAAAACATGTATTTTGATTATAACTATAGATTTTATGGAGAGTTGGAGTGAAATGCCTTAATGTCCCGCTTC
>DSAU01000248.1 GCA_011046315.1 bacterium | reverse complement strand
TAATGATGGTCTTTATCGAAAAATATACGAAAAGAGCAGCGGAGAGATAATCATTACTGGCATTTCCGAGCCTACAGGCCCTGGCGACTATGATAATTATGTGACCAAATCGGTGCGAACCGGAGAGGATTATGCCTATGGAGAAGGGTTGTTTTTACAGGCAAAAGCTGAAATGAAAAAGATCGAACAACAGGACTTTTTCATAACCGATATTGGTGTCAGGGATGTTACTGATAGTTCGGCTGTGGTCTTTTGGACGACTAATTTATTAAGCAGAGGTCAGGTAGAATACGGAGAGGATTTGAACTATGGTCAAATTACGGCTTATGATCCTTTAGTCGCCAAATATCATCAGGCATATTTATCTGGACTTCGGGGAAATACCACCTATCATTATCGTGTTCGATCAACAAGCCTGCAAGGTTCTGTGGCTATTAGCGATGACCATAGTTTTAAAACTAACCCAGGTGCGGAATTATCATTTTCTGATATTACTGTCTCGTCGGGGTTTGGTGGAAATCCGGAAGCTCCTTTGCTCGGGGGGCATGCTGTGGCATTTGCAGACATCACCGGCAATGGTTTTCCCGATCTTTATCTTACCATTTTAACTGGCCAACCGGCTGCAGATGCTCTTTTCATTAATCATGGCGGTGGATATTTTACAGAACAAGCTGCCTTGCGCGGCGTTGATGATTTTGATGGTGGTTCTCATGGGGCATGTTTTGCCGATCTAAACAATAATGGGAACTATGATTTGCTCAATGGTACAACATTAACTATTGATGGCACACCAGGAAAAAACAATATTTATTTAAATACAGGCAACGGATATTTTGTGGATATAACTCATCAAACCGCGCTCGACACATTCTATTTGCCGACTCGCGCGATAATTGCGTTTGACATGGAAGGCGATGGCGACCTTGACATTTTTTGTGTTTCAAATTATCTCGGTTCAGACGATCCGCCGGATGAATGGAACGAATTTTATCGCAATGAGGGCAATTTGGTTTTTACGCCAATAGATACTGGCGCAATTATCCGGGCGCCTGCAGGCCAAGGGGCGACAGCGGTGGATTTTGATAATGACGGTTATGTAGATGTGTTTGCGGGAAATCGAACCGGACCTTTGAATATTTTAAAAAATGACGGAAAGGGTAATTTTAGCCTTATTAATCCCATCACGATTGGTATTCATCATCAGGGAAGAGAGGGCGTTACCTTTGGAGATATTGATAACGATGGTAACCTCGACATATTGCTGATGGGAGATGAGGCAGGATACTTTGCCTACCTCTACAAAAATAACGGAGATGGTACATTTGCTTTTCACCATACTTTTGAAAATATCAACGGATACATGGGTGGTTTTGCAGATGTGGATAACGATGGTGATCTCGATTTGATTTTTGCCGGTGATGACAAGTGCTATCTAAATGATGGATACGGAAATTTTTTTGAGACTGTGCCGATCCCGGTCAATGGAATTAACGATCCCCGCGCCATCAGCTTTGCTGATATCGACAATGATGGCGACCTGGATTTTGCCATTGCTTGCAAACGTTCGACAAGCTTTCTCTTTAGAAACAATTTAAATAATAATAACAATTGGTTAAAAATTGAGCTTATGGCTGAAAATGGACAAGCTGGGGCTTTTGGCGCAAAGGTGTTTGTTTATCCCGGTGGAGATGCTGGCGGCGCTTTGTTGGGAGTGAGACATGCAATCAGCAATCAGGGATACTTAGCGCAAGATGATCCGGTACTTCACTTTGGACTGGGAGAAGAAGATGATGTTGACATCATTGCCATCTTCCCTGATGGTGGTAGGGTTGTAATGGAGCGTGTCACGGCAAATCAAAAAATTTTTATCAGATCACCCGGGAAACCCAGCACGACCTTTTTTACAAATATTGCAAAAAGAGCAAGGCTCGAAGTGGGGGGGATGGGAACCCAGGGTGTTTGCATTGTTGATGTTGATCGAGACAATCTTCCCGATATTTATCTTAATAATAAGGAAAATGAGTTGCTTCCCTCCGGATATTATCAGGGAAATTTTTTATTCCGAAACGAAGGAAACGGAACCTTTTCGAGAATTGAACAACTCGCCGGTGTCGCATATAATGCTTCATCAGCACAAGCTTCTATATTTTTCGATATGGACGGTGATGGAGACTTTGATCTTGCCGTTGCCAACGCAAATGATGGATTATTGCGAAGAGGATTGTTTCGTAATAATGGAAATGGCATTTTTGAAAGTATTGAATCAATTGCCGGCTTTCAATTAACGGGCGACATCGGAGCCAGATCTGTGGTTGCCGGAGATATTAATGGTGATAATCATCAGGATCTGTTTTTTAGCAGCCGGAGAGGTGTTGATAATGAATTTTACCTGGGAAACGGAAGCGGACAGTTTACCCGATCATTTGCGCTGAATGACAAGGATCGTGATATTTCAGGGATGATCCTGGCAGACTTGGATCAAGACGGCAATTATGAAGTCTTAATGGGAAATCTTGATTCCAATGACGGAATCGGTTATTTTAAAAAGGGAAATAATGGTTCATTCGTCCGCGTTTACGGAACTGGGCTCCCTGAAAGCGGTTCAGTAGCCGGCATTAATGTCGGCGATGTGAACAACGATGGCTATCTCGATATTCTGGTAAATGGAAATCGTGCCGGCTTCAGTGACCTCTACACCCAAACTGAAAATCAATTTATGCTCGCTCATAGTTTTCCAGTATTTAATGATTGTCCGGTTGGATGTGTAAATACAAATGGCGTTATCGCTGATTTTAATAATGATGGTTACCTGGACATTTTTTTGCCGATGGGCCAACCTCGCTTGTGGATAAACGATGGAGCCGGTAATTTTGCAGAAGTGTCAGATAGCTCGAGTGGATTCGATTTTGAGAATCGGGATGCACGTTATCCAGCGGTTCTGGATTTTGATGGGGATGGCGATCTGGATATTGTTGTCAGTCAGTACCAGGGACCGATCAAACTGTTTGAAAATAATTTTGCGACAGGTAATTTTTTAAAATTTATTATTTATGGCCCGGAGGGAGATATCGGCGGCTTTGGCACAAAGGTTTGGATGTATCACAGTGGTCATCTGGATGATCAGGAATATCTTATCGGATATCAGGAAGCGATGGCTGCGAGTGGGATAGCCGTACAAAATGAGCCTGTGCTTCATTTCGGCGCAGGCGACATTCTGCAAGCGGATTTGAAATTTCAGTTCAGCGATGGTGCGATTAAGCATTTAACCAGTGTGGAAGTCAATCAGGTCATCACTGTTATGCCTGATGAATATGTCTTTCCTTCTGTTGCGCCTGTAGGGCCTGACAGTGGTGTTATCGGTTTAGCGATGGAGTTTAACATCAGCGGCGCCCGAAATAATTTTGGTCATCCGCTTGAGTACCAATTTGACTGGGGGGATAGCGTTTTTTCAGCCTGGGGTGATAGCACTGCGACACATGCCTATTCCGATACTGGGCATTATCAAATTAAAGCCAGGGCGCGATGTCAGCTTCATCCAGAGATAATTTCGGACTGGTCTGTGCCGGCAATCATTTGGATTCGCTCATTAGCCCTAACCATTATCATTCAGCCAGATTCTTCAGGTAAAGTTTTAAAAAATCCTCATCGTTTCGGGTATGGATATCAAGATACGGTGAAAATAGAGGCAATACCCTTTTCTGGTTATGCTTTTAAATGTTGGGAGGGTGATCTTGAAGGTGATATGGCATTTGAGGTGGTAGTTATAGATCAGGATAAGCAGATTTATGCTGTATTTCAAAAGCAGGTCGAAATTGTTGTTGGGCCGGATTCAATATCTGGAAAAACAGACGGATATAAGAATCAGCCGCTAAAATTTGAAGCCAGAGGCGCATCAAGTAACCTGAACCACCAACTGGAGTATCAGTTCGATTGGGGCGATGGCACACTTTCTTATTGGGGTGATTCGGTCAGGGTAAAATATTATGCCCGATCAGGATCATATTCCATTCGCGCCCTTGCCCGTTGTAAACAACACCCCGATCTTCGATCTAATTGGTCGGACTCCTTTCGAGTCGAGATAAAGGGTTGCCACTTAAAAGTTGAAGTTCAGCCGGAAGATGCGGGAAATGTGATTGTTAATCCTACTTTAACTGAATACGCATGGGGTGACGAAATTACTACCGTTGTGTCCGTAGCCCCCGGATTTGAATTTATCCATTGGGGTAGTGACCAAGATGATACAACACGTTTCAAGACGATCACTATCCATGGAGATACCACCCTGATCGCCCGGTTCAAGTCTGTCTCAAATGTCATTGAGCAGGTCACAGAAATTCCCAAACAGTATCGGTTACATCAGAACTACCCCAATCCATTTAACGCAAGTTGCGTGGTGAAGTATGATTTACCGAGAGATGACCAGGTGTCTATCAAAATATTTGATGTGCAAGGACGCGAGGTTTATCGTTTGGTAGATGGCTTTTACAGAGCCGGCAAATATATGATTGTTTGGCATTCAAAAGACCTCCAGGGTCAACAGGTGTCTTCCGGGGTTTATCTGTGTCGGTTTGAGACTGATAAAGGCGGGGTTGAAAATATTAAAATGATTTTGATGAAATGAGTGGGGGACTTTGTCAAAGAGTTTGAAAGTTGAATAATGGAGTTATTTTATGTTCTATCAAAAAATTTGGGTGTCGCTATTAATTATTTGTAATATGATAGCGGTCAACGTTTCAACTTGTTTTTCCCAGGTATCATTTACCAGGCATGTTATTGACGATAACCTTAGGAATGCCTTTACAGTCTTTGCTGAAGATGTTGATGGAAACGGGGCTATTGACATCATCGCGGGTGGTCAAGGACAGCAGTTGGCGCTTTATAAGAATAATGGTTCTGCATCATTTGCGAAAATATCGATCAGTAATTCATTTGGAAATGTATGGTCGGTTCATGCTTATGATGTAAATCGAGATGGAGCAATTGATATTCTTGGTGCTTCTTATAGCCTTAATCAGGTAGCCTGGTGGGAGAATCGCGGTGGATCTTTTACAAAGCATGTGATTGATAATAATTTTACCGGAGCCGAAGCTGTTCGAGCAGCGGACATGGACGGTGACGGTCATGTTGATATAGTTGCGGTTGCCGTTAAAGTTGATCAATTGGTATGGTACAAAAATAATGGAAACCAGTCTTTTTCAAAAATTATCATTAGTGATAATCTGTTTAGACCACACTACCTTTGTATTGCAGATTTAGATGGTGACGGACACAATGATATCGCTGTTGCCGCAGCAGATGAACGAGCGATCACCTGGTGGAAAAATAATGGCAATGGGAATTTTTCGGTCAGAACAGTCTCAAGAAATTTTGTGGGTGCGTATTGTGTTGAAGCGGTAGACCTTGATCAGGATGGGGATTTGGATTTGATCGGCGCTGCCCATGCGACCAACCAAATAGCCTGGTGGTCAAATAATGGCTCTGGTAATTTTACTAAACATGTTGTTGATAATAACTTCACTGGAACTCATTCGGTGTTTGCTGGAGATATTGATAATGACGGGAATATAGATCTCGTGGCTACGGCGCGCTACCTGAATGAAGTAGCCTGGTATGAAAATAACGGTAATCAATCCTTTACAAAGAGAAGCATTGATAATAACGTGATCGAACCTCAGGTGGTTATGCTGGCGGATTTAGACAATGATGGAGACCTCGATGTTATTAGCGTGTCACGTCTAAACCATACTGTATATTGGTGGGAAAATCAAAGCACCCCGGAGTCAATTTCCACACCAAACAGACCAGACGGCGCACAGGTCGGCATTGTAGGGGAATCTTATCTCTATACAACCGGGGGTTCATCAAGTAATTTAGGTCATACAGTTGAGTATCAGTTTGATTTTGGAGACGGTAATTACTCTAATTGGGGTAATTCACAAGCCACCCATGCGTATTTAATTTCTGGTGAATTTAATGTTCGAGCTAGGGCAAGATGCAGCATTCATACTTCACGGATTTCAAGCTGGTCATCGGCGCTGTTGGTTAGAATTGAGGAAGAAAACATAACGACGCCCTCAAGGCCGCAGGGTCCTGTCAGTGGGCGCGAAGCAGAGGTTCTAAGTTTTTCAACCGGTGGAGCGGTAAGCAATTATGGCCATGACATCCAATATCAATTTGATTGGGGGGATGGGAAAACGTCAGCATGGGGGGATTCTTCCAGAAATTATAGTTATTCTTCGGTTGGAGATTTTCAAGTCCGCTCTCGGGCTCGTTGTCAGTTGCACACAAATATTGTCTCTTCATGGTCTGAAGCGCTCAATATCTCTATTTTGCCGATCGAATATCGTGTTGCTGGCTCTGTTAGTTATTACGACAATCAACAACCAGTGCCTGATGTCTCAATACAGCTAACAGGGGATGTAACTGGCTTTGCAACAACCAACGCAGATGGCGAATATCAAAAAATGGTCTCCGCTGAAAGTGACATTAATCTGGCTCCTTTTAAAACGAAAAATCAACATGTTGGCGCATTTGATATTACTACTTATGATGCGGCGCTTACAGCCAGATATGCATTGAAACTCGGAAATTTAAACCAATACCAGATGCTCGCTGCTGACGCTGACAAAAGCGGAGATATTCTTACTTACGATGCAGCTTTAATTGCAAGATACGCGGTCGGTTTGACGCCGGGTTCCAATAGCTGTGTCGGGGAGTGGTTGTTTGTGCCCTCGGTGCGCCAGATTCAGAACATTAGTTCTGATCATTTGTCAGAAGATTTTATTGCAGTTTTGATTGGCAATGTACATGGAGGCTGGTCCGTTCAGGAAAACCTTTATTCTTTGAAAACCAACGATTTTTTCAATGCTGCAAGTATTAAGAAAAGGCAATTGAACGAACAAGTCGAATTTTTATTTTTCAACAGTGGAGAAAAAAATACCATTGCTGTTTATATCGATTTAATGTTTAATCCGAAAGTTGTACAATATGTAGGAGTTTATAAAACTCATTTAACAGAGCAGTTTGAGCTGATAGAAAATGTGGAGTCAGGAAGGGTTCGTATCGGTGCTTATTCTGTAAATGTGGTAGATGAACCAGATGTCTTGTTTCGAGTAAGTTTTAGACATGGAAAAGATTCAGGAGAAGCAACTTTTGAAATCCAAAAATATATGCTAAATGGGGAAACAGTTTTTTCCGGTATAACTCAAGTCGAACAAAACATGAAGGAAATAACTGTAACGGATTATCTTCTCGGACAAAACTATCCGGATCCTTTTAATTCAACGACAGTGATTCCTTTTCAGACGCCAGAAAGTGGTCGAGCTCGTGTTCAGATTTATAATTTATCCGGTCAGCTTGTAAGCACATTGTTTGATCAGGAAGTTAACAGCGGAAACTACCTGGTAATGTGGGATGGATCCAACAGTCGTGGTGAGATCGTTACGGCAGGGGTATATATTTACCGGCTTCAAATCAATAACTTTATTGACACGAATAAACTTTTATTTTTAAAGTAAAGTGAGGAAGAGGTAGGAAAATATGAGCAAAAAGACTATACTGATTCTGACAACAGTTTTTATAATGGTTTTGACTTCCTGGTCTTTTGCGCAGGTGGATGTAACAATTCCCAATCAGTCTGGAGAACATGGACAAACAGTGATTATTCCAGTTAATGTTAGTGATTTAACCGGATTGGAAATTATTTCTTATCAATTTACTGTTGAATTTGATGAAAATATTTTAGACGCAACCGGGGTTACGACAAGCGGCACATTGTCGGAAACTGCCGGATGGTCTGTTCTTCCAAACAATTCAAACGATGGAAAAATTATTGTAGGAGGTTTTGGATTTTCTGAACTTTCCGGGTCTGGAGCGCTTATTAAGCTTAACTTTAATGTTGTTGGTAATCCAACTCAAACTACAAGTTTAACTTTTTCAGATTTTGTATTTAATGACGGTAATCCTGCTGTGAACAAAAGTGGAGGTGTGTTTACAGTTACTGGAACTTTGATTAACATTACCGTCACAACGAACATTGGAACTGGGACCAAAGTTGTTGTTGATGGAGTCCAAAGAAACGCTCCCTATTCTGCGCAATGGTATGCCAATACATCACACACTATCAGTGTAGATACCGAACAGAGCGGCGGCAATGGAGTCAAATATATCTATAATTCATGGAGCCACGGCGGAACGCGCAATCAAACCGTTACCCCGACTTCTTCAACCACTTATACAGCAAATCTTGATACCAAATATTATTTGACCGTTGATTCTGACCACGACAGCCCCCAGGGTGAAGGATGGTATAATTCTGGCGCTTCGGCAAACTTTAGCGTGACCACACCAACAGAACAATCCGGTGGTTCGCGTTATCGGTTTACCAATTGGAGCGGCGACCACTCCGGTACGAATCCTTCTGGAAGCGTTGCTATGAATGGTCCAAAAACTGTGATTGCTAATTGGCAGAGACAATACTTTTTATCCACAGCAGAAAACCCATCAGTTGGTGGTAATGTTTCCCCTGCGACGCCTGGTGAATGGTACGATAGCGGTACCTATGCTCAGCTCGATGCAACTGTATCGTCCGGTTATCAGTGGGCGGGTTGGTCTGGTGATTTAACCGGGACAACAAAACCAACTCAAATCTTGATGAATGCTCCGAAATCGGTTACTGCGAATTTTGATCGATTAATCGAGGTTACTGTTCAAACTGTCCCCTCAGGACTTCAATTTAACGCAGATGGTCAGACATATACCAGTCCTCATATTTTCAATTGGGTAGAGAACAGTCAACATAATTTATCGGTATCGTCTCCGCAGAGCGGCGCAGCCGGAGTTCGCTATGTTTATTCATCCTGGAGCGACGACGGCAATCAGAGTCATACCTATGTGGTTCCGGGATCAAATAGTACTGTT
>DSAU01000323.1 GCA_011046315.1 bacterium | reverse complement strand
GGCTCTGGGCACCAAAACCACTCGCTAATCCCACGATTCCGGCTGCTGCCAGGATTGGACCAATTTCCACTCCGATTTGCCCTAAAAACATGATAACCGCAATGACGATTATGAAAACATTGAGCAAGTGTTGAATGACCGAACCCAGCGTATCGGCGCGCTTTTTGTACTCCTCATCGAGCTTGCGCTTTGAAATCAGAGCCGACAATCTCGATGTGAACAGTTGAACACCCTTAATGGCGACCAATGTTAAAATAATAATGAGCAGAATTTTCAATCCTTCATGAATAAACCAGTCACCGATAATATCCAAAATGGTTGCTATATCCATGGAAACTCTCCTGTTGATTTGAATAGGTCAGTTGAAACGAGTTGTAAAATTTCAAAAACATTTGCCGGTCATTTTTTTCTTTTACGTACACTGCGGGTGATAAATCCCAGTACAAATCCGATGCCGAGTAGAATTGCCACAAACAGAATTTGCGACATGCGAATCTCCCAAAGTAAAAATTTCAGCTCAACCGGTTGAGCGCTTTGAAACAGAATGATCACTAAAATGACCGCCAGAATCAGAATAATGATTGTTTTTGCATTCATGGTTTGCTCCTTGTAATTTAATAAAATTTTTAGTGACAGTTATCAGTTAAATGTTGAAAAAAAAACGGTTCATCCAGCAACGATCCGAAAAAAGCCAGTTCTATATTGTCAAGTAATCGTGGTCGGTCCGATAATGCCGCCAGAGATCACCGTTCTAATAGCCTCCTCTACTGTCCAGCCCGGGTCGCGCACCTCTGATTCGCGAACAATAACCATAGTGCCTGAGGTCGGATTTGGCGGAGTGGGTACAAATACCTTCAACAATTTTGCGTCGCCATTTTTGCGATCAATGATTACTCCAGTAACAAATCCCACGGTCCAGATCCCAGGTTTGAGATAGTCAACCAGCACCGCTTTTCGGAATACATGTTTTTCCGGCAACGCCAAAGTATCAGACAATTGTTTGCCGACCTGATAAGTGGTATTGATCAACGGGATTTTTTGAAATAATTTTTCTATCCAGGCAAACAATTGTTTACCAATAATATTGCTGGCGATCAGTCCGATTAAGTAGAGAATCAGCAACACAATAACAAATCCCAATCCCGGAATGTTTACGCCGGTAAACCGTAGAATAAATCCCATCACTTTTTTATCGACACCGACATACAGAAGTTGGATCACAAAAAAAGTAAGCGCCAGTGGAATAATTGCTAATAATCCGCGGATGACATATTTTTTAAAATGGATAATCGTTTTTTTCACTTCATCAAAGTCCTTGCTGGTATTTGGAAAATTGCGTATCAAGTTCCGGTTTTCAGTTTAATTTTAGTTTATTGGCTATGTCTGTTGCGATTATGATAAAGTAGTTTTGGTGTCAGCCAGATTCGTTTCGTGTTCTCTGATATCTCTCATTAAAAAATAATTGAGAATAATGCGAATGGCAATCACAGCCCCGAGCTGACCGATCTCTGTCCAACTGGGCGCAGCCGCGGTCTTAATGATGTCAGCGCCGACAAGGAAACCAAGCCCCAGTGACAATGAGTAGCCGAGCTTAATTCGACTGGCGTTAATTTCACAAAAATCAGACACCGAAAAAATAGCGCGTCTCAAATATATCCAGATTGCTTAAAGCGATCCGGAAACAATAATAATTGCCGCCGCAAATTCAGCGAAATATGAGACATACAGTGCAACATAATGCACCAATTTTTCCATATAGTTATCTCCAGCCAGCGTTTTACAATTCGATGAGTGATTTACCAAAAGACTTTACCGTAAACACCGGACATGGCGACCGGCGCACAACTTTCTCAGCGATGCTGCCCAGAAAGAAATGTTCGATGCCGGAAAGCCCGTGGGTCGAAATTACGATCAAGTCGGTCTGGTTTTCTTCGGCGAATTTGATCAGATCGCGCGACGCCATTCCCTCAATGATAAATATATCTGACGGAACATCTGAACAATTAGCCTGACGGCACATTTTTTCGATTTGCTGTTCGGATCGCGATTTAATTTCCGGCATAAATTCAAAAATCGACTGCTTACCGGTCAGATAGAATGAAGGATGAACACGATCTTCGACTACGTGCACCAGTTGCAATTGGGCGTTATAAACCCGGGCAATTTTCCCGGCGTAAGCCAGCGCAGTTTGAGAGTGGGTTGAAAAGTCGATGGGAACCATGATCCGGTCGATGCGCTCCAGCGGTGTGGGTGATTTTTTTTCACGTACTGTAAGCACCGGGCAGGGCGCGGATCGCACCACTTCTTCGGCAGCGCTGCCGAGCAGCAGGTGTCCCAGTCCGCGACGGCCATGAGTGCCCATCACCACCAGATCAATGGACAAATCGTCAATGACTTCAAAAATAACGCTGGCTACAGACACTCCATTGCGCTGGATTTTTTCGATGCTGAGGTCGTCAAATGAAAAATTTTGCAGATCCTTTTCCATCTGAGTCTTGCTCAAACTTTGTAGCCGGTCGTTCAATTCCTCGCTGTTCGGAAAATGGTATGTCGGATAAAACGGATCGCTCTCGTGCAGAATCAGCGCATGAAGCATGTACAATTTTGCCCGATAATGTTTTGCCAAATATAGGGCATGGGATAACGCCTGGTTGGCGCACCTGGAAAAATCTGTTGGGAATAGGATGTTGTTTATTTTCATGATGACTTCACTCCTGTGATTGGTAGTTCAGGTTGAAAATAAAACAGAAAATTGGCGCCGCAATGTTAATGAAGACAGCCTTGTGATCAAGTATTTCAAAAATAATAAATTTATACCCAAAATGCAATATATAAATTTTTGATGTCGGATTGTCAAAAGTTATCCAGATTTCGAGAATTAATTATTCTTTCAAACTGAACCAGGTTGACTTTGGCGAAGAATTATTGAGGTAGCGGCGCTTTGACTAAAATCCAGGCCCTGGTTCATTTCCTGAAGAATAAATATACCAAATAGGCAATGTAGGCTAACACCAGCAGCAAACTTTCCCAGCGATCAAGTTGTCGTTTTTTACCAGAAAACATGGTGAAAAATAAAAATAAAGTGGCTAAAATCAGCAATCCGACATCGAAATTTAAAACGGAATTATATGGGATTTCTTTGATGGATGAACTGATTCCAAGAATTAAAAAAATGTTAAAAATATTTGATCCGATGATATTTCCCACCGAGATGTCGAATCGTTTTTTATAAGCTGCCACCACACTGGTCGCCAACTCGGGAAGGGAGGTGCCTGCGGCGATGATGGTCAGTCCGATAAACTTTTCACTGAGCGAGAAATTATGGGCGATTGTGACGGCGTTGTCCACCACCAGTTTTCCGCCAAGAAACAGCCCGGCAAAACCGGCGATGATAAAGATAGCAGTCTTCATCGGCGGATAGAGCGTGACTGAAAATTGATTGGTGATGTTGGTTTTTGAAAAGACGAAAATGCAGAGTACGAAAGCTAAAAACAGGAACAAAAGGATTATGCCATCAACAGTTGACAAAACATTTTGTTGGGCGTTGAACAGAAAAATATCATTTCCCAAAATTAACAAAATTATGGCTGCAGCGAGTGAGCAGGGAATTTCCTTCCATACGCTGTTTCGCTGAATTGTCAGCGGGAAAATCAATCCAGATATTCCGAGAATAACGAGAATGTTGAACAGGTTGCTGCCGATTACATTGCCAAGCACAATTTCATTATGACCGCTGATGTCGGATATAATACTCACGACCAATTCCGGCGTGGAGGTGCCAAAAGCCACTACGGTCAAACCGATCACAATTTCTGGTATGTTAAATCTCTTGGCGACAGAAGAGGAACCATCGACTAATAAATCTGCACCTTTTACCAGCAGTCCGAATCCGATGGCTAATAACAATATTAAAATAAGCATATCCCTTCATTACCCGTTTCTAATATAAATGTTCCAGTTAGCACTATTCCAACGTAGTCGATCACAGAACTATCAAAAGAGTACTATGTGTGGGGAGTTGCTCACATAGCACCACAATGAATAGTGGTGTTTTTACAATTCCATGCGCATTGTAGTATTCCACAATTTATTGTGGTGAAAAACTTTGTTTTCATTCAATTTTTTCCTCGATGAGCGGATTCCATTTGACATTTTGGTATCCCAACAGTTTTGCCAGTTCATCGGACAGTTTTTTTTCTAATTGAATAATATCGTCTTGGGACATGATAGCAATTGACATTTTTCCGCCGGCGAACATTCCATGCCCACCCGCGTTTTTTCGATCGCGGATGATACGCTGTATTAGTTTCCCGGCTTTGGCTTTGGGATTAGAGGAACGGAGCGAAAGAAAAAGCTCATCATTGAATCGACCGGTGCAAAGCGACCAACTGATGTGTTTGTGGCGCAATAACAAATCCGCCATTTCCGCCACCGTTTCCACCACTTCAACATCGCCGATATGGGCGCAAATTATATTTCGAAAACTCACCGTACAGTGAAGCGTGTTGGCAAGCTTGTAAAAGTATGAACGAGGTAGTTTGGGTTTGGTAATACGCGCCAATTTTCGCATATTTGACAGAGAATAGACATGACGATAAGCGCGAATATCTCGTTTGCTGGTCTCTCTTCCCAAGTCTTGCGTCTCAGAACGAATGGCATAGGCGAGCGCAGTCGCCAGATCTTTGGAAATGTCCAAACCTGAGGCGATCAGAATTTCTGTCAAAATAGTCGCAGAAGCGCCTACACCAGGTTCAATGATTTGGAATTCACACCGGTTACGCTTGCGCAGTGGATGATGGTCAATCACCAGATCGCATTGTATTCCCTCCGGCAGAGAATTGTTTCCGGACCTCGGTTGAGTATCGACAACAGCGATACAATCGTAGGCGTTGAAGCTAATCCGGTTAATGTTTTTCAGTTTTATCTTCAGCTCGGACAGCATTGCCCGGTTTTCTGCACGACCGATAAATCCTCCGTGTGCAATGCTGCTCTGGACATTGCTCCGCTTGTCAGCAAGATAAGCCAAAGCCTGAGCCGCGGCGATGGCGTCCGGATCCGGATAATTGTGAACCACGATCAGCAGCTTTTTTCGCTCTTTCAACATTTGATCTAATCGAGCCAAGCGCTCACTTGCTTGAGAGGTATGGTTTATTTCCTGTCTATTCATATTTATATGTTTCGAGTGTTGATAATTTTTCAAGCCAAACACAGCAAGGCAATTGTAGTGGACGTCCATGGACGTTCCCTACGGTCTAAATATAAAAAAAAACAAAAAAATCAATAATCCAACTAGTCATTCATATTATTGGTATGATGCTATTTTGCAAAGGCTGAATTGGTTCATTGTTAACAGATCAGTTTATTGAACAGCAGATCATTTTGAGTTGCTCCCAATATATTTGTCGTTAACAGAGCTCTATTCAATATCGACTTGGTCCTGATATTCGGGCGTTGATATCCGCCAACCTGTTTTTTGTCGCAGCAGTTCGGAAAAGCTCTGCGCGACTTCTTCCTCGCCATGTGTTACGAACAACTGTCGGGGCGGTCTTCGGAGATTGGTAACCCATTTGATCAATTCGTTTTGATCCGCATGAGCGGAAAATCCGTGTAACTGGACGATTTTAGCTTTTACCGGAAAATATTGACCCAATACCCGGATTTCATCATCCCCATCCACGATGCGTCTGCCCAGAGTTCCTTTTGCCTGGTAGCCAACAAACAGGACCGTGCTTTCGGGTCGGGTAATGTTAGTGACCAGGTGATGTTTGATTCTGCCGCCGGTACACATTCCTGAACCGGCGATGATGACAATCGTTCCCCTGACGTGGTTGATGGCTTTGGATTCCTGAACCGTGCGCGTCATTTTTAATCCGGTAAATTCGAAAGGAGATTCATCTCGCTGAAGCAGCGCCAACATTTCTTCATCGAATAATTCAGGATGGTTTTTAAAAACCTGGGTGACGCTGATTGCCATCGGACTGTCCAGAAAGACCATTAAATGGGGGATTTGGTCTGCAATAAGTAGTTCGTTCAAGTAGTAAAGGACTTCCTGCGCCCGTTCAACCGAGAAACTGGGGATTAAAATATTTCCTCCATCGCGTTTGCATCGATTGATGATTTCGGCAAGTAATCCGGCGATGGTATCCCGTTCTTCGTGCAGCCGGTTACCGTAGGTGGATTCCATGAGTAGGTAGTCGGCTTGTTCAAAAACAGAGGGGTCTTGTAAAATGGGAGTTTCCCATCTGCCAATATCGCCGGAAAAAATGATCGTTCGCTGCCCCCTGTCCTGTTGAATGGTCAGTTTAATCATTGATGAACCGAGAATGTGTCCAGCATCATGAAAAGAGCATTGAATTCCCGGAGCGATATTGACCGGAGTTTCATATTTTACTGTGGAAAACAGCGGGATGGTAGCTTCAGCGTCTTCAACGGTGTATAAGGGAATTTCCGGGTGCGGACCTTTTCTGCCTTCGCGCTGATGCCGCTTTTTCTTGAATTCAGCATCTTCGGTCTGGATGTGTGCTGAATCCAGCAAAACGATTTTTGCGATTTCTGCTGAAGCTGGTGTACAATAGATTTTTGAATTGAACCCCTCTTTGACAATTTTTGGCAGAAAGCCGCAGTGATCGAGATGTGAGTGAGTCAGCAGAACCGCGTCAATGGATTTTGGTTCCACCGGAAACGGATCCCAGTTTCGCGACCGGAAATCCCGTTCCTGATACAATCCGCAATCGACCAATATGCGGCTATCGTTCGCTTCAACCAGATACCGCGAGCCGGTGACGTTTTGTGCAGCGCCCAGAAATTTTAGTTTTATTTGCATGAGAGTCTCCCTTTGAAATGAATTTTAAGTCTCAGACTGAATTTTTGTTCCACCTAACCTGGCGAAGCCAGAACCAAACAGGTTTTAAATTTTCTGCCAAAAAATGGCAGAAAATAACTTGTCAGTTACTAATAACAAACCTCAGAGAACGCAACAAAAAACAGAATAAATCTATGAGCCCATATTGGATATCCGCGGTGTAATATAGTTTTCAGAAAATATTACAGAGTTAACACAGTGTTTCTTACAATAGATTAAGAATAAAAAATGACACGAAGCAATAGATAAGCCAGCGCTGATATTAGCGCAGCGCCTGGAAATGTTAAAATCCAGGTTAAAATAATGTGAACAGCAATACCCCATCTGACAGCCGATAAGCGTTGTGTTGCACCAACTCCCATAATTGAGGTTGAAATGACATGGCTGGTGCTGATCGGTGCACCCAGTAATGAAGAAATTAGAATTATGCCCGCTGAAGAGAACTCAGCAGTAAAACCATGAACCGGTTTCAATTTGACCATTTTCATTCCCATGGTCTTTATTACTTTCCAACCGCCAACAGAGGTGCCCAATCCCATGAACAATGCAGAACCGAGAATTACCCAAATCGGGACACTGAAAGTTTCGATAAATCCGCTAACCAATAATGCTGCGGTTATAACACCCATTGCGTTTTGGGTGTCATTACTCCCGTGAGTAAATGACATAAATGCAGCGGATAGGATTTGACCATAGCGAAATCCTTTGTTTATTTTTGCTGGCAATGCCTTTCGGAATAGCCAAAATATCAGTATCATCAATAAAAACCCAAAGAAAAAGCCGGCAATTGGCGATAAAAGCATAGCAATAATAATTTTTTTAACACCAGCAAATTTCAAAACTGTTATGCCTTTACTGATGATGGCGCTGCCGATTATCCCTCCGACTAACGCATGGGTAATACTAATGGGAATTCCCATATAAGTGCAAAGCGCGCTCCAGCCACTGGCGCCGATCAGAGATGCGATCAGGATAAGTTGATCCATTGAACCCGGATCTATCACGCCCTTGCCCATTGTTTTCGCCACTTCAGTGGTAAGAAATGCTCCCAAAATATTCATCGTTCGGGCAAGTGCAATCGCCTGACGAGGTGTAAGCGCTTTAGTGGATACAGTTGTCGCGATGGCGTTAGCAGCATCGTTCATACCATTAAAAAAATCATAAGTCCAGGCAAGCACCACAACGATGATTAAAAAAAACAATGGATCAAACGGATTCATGTTTTTCCTCTATTGGTTTTTAACTGCAATTGTTTCAAGTATATTGGCGACATCCTCGCACCTATCGGTGGCAAGCTCCATGTCGTCATATAAATCTTTCAATTTGATGATATTAATAGTATCCACGGTCCCTTCAAAAAGTTTTGCCAATCCTTGCCGAAACACAGCATCTGCTTCGTTTTCCAATCTATTAATTTCTATACAGATAGGCAAGACGTGGTGAATTTGATGCAGCTCCATTATTCCAGCTTGCACCTGTTTTGCTGATTTAACAATAATATCAGCGAGCGATTGGATTTCATTGGTAAAAGTTTTGATTTTATAAATTACAATTAGAGAAGCAGCAGATTCAATATAATCAATTACATCGTCCAGCTTCATCGATAATAGATAGATGTCTTCTCGATCAAAGGGAGTTATAAAGGTTTTGTTGAGTTTGTTGACAATTTCGTGGGTAAGATGATCATTGATATGTTCAAGTTTTTTAATAGACCGAGCGGTGATTTCTGCATCAATTTGGTTAACTACAATTTCTTTAAGCAACTCTGCTGCTTTTACTATGTTGTCGGCAAGTTCACTAAAAAGTGAAAAAAATTTTTCTTCTCTCGGTAAAAATCGTAACATGGTTTACTCCCAAATTTATGGTAACTGGTTTTTTTATAATTAAATTGCAGCTTGTACCAGAAAAATATTGACAATTTATCTCGTAGTAATGACTTTAGTCATTTTTTTTACCGCTAAAATGCGACTGAAGTCGCTACTACCAGCCTATACTTAGCAGCAATAATAAAATGAATTAAAATATATTTCGACATAACCTGAATAATTCATACGCCACAAAGTCCCGAAGACACAAAGGCACACAAAG
>DSAU01000048.1 GCA_011046315.1 bacterium | reverse complement strand
GCTTCATAATTTGAAATCAAAGTTTGTTTTAAAGAATCCTGCCAATTGCTTCGCCATGCCCACATTTCAATAGTAAATGCTGTTGTGAATTTAAAATTGTTTCCTAAATCAAGATATGCATCAGTCCCATTGAAGACTGCCTTTGTCCCGCCAGCTTGCGCTAAAAGTAATGAATTAAATAGCATTAAAAATGAGATGCTCATTAAATAGCTTTTCATTTTATGCCTCCATTTTTATCTTGCACTACCTGATTAACGAATGAAAAAATATATAGCCGATTCTGAATAGTTTTTATTTGCATACCAAAGTCAAATAGGGTTTTAAACTATTTATACATCATCATTATATATCGCTATGATTTCGTGTTTCCTGTAATATATTTTAAATTTAACATCAACAGTCTCCATTTCAGCTACTTAAAAATTTTGTTCAACTTTCGGTAGTGAGTTAACCACTAATGCGAATGACCAGTTGAAATAAAAAGTAATCTGTTTTTATTAAATATAGCAGTAGTGAACAGTCGGGACCGTTCACTATACTCGCACAAAATTTGAGAATTTGCCCTAACTGTTTCTATTCATTTATATTTATATTTCGTCCCTACGGGACTCAACCTTCTTTTTTTTGTTGTATGCTATAAATATATCGTCGCTAACGCGACTTTAAACTGATAATATAGATGACCAGTAGAAATCATCGGCATCAAAATAAAAGGATTTTTGCAATTGTAGGAGATGTACAGGTGCATCCCCTACGGTTTAAATTTCAAAAAAAAACCAATAATCCAACTGGTCATTCATGTTACTATTAGAATCGCTTGTATGTTTGAAAATAGCTCACCCCAATGCTACCTTCCGCGCTTTTGCCTGCCTGCAGCATTCACTTGCTGGCAATCGGATATCCCCATGTTCAACCAATGCCAATCCCGGGCACGGATTACAATAATCAATGTCTGGGCAGCCGGTGCAGGTTTTTAGTTTTGACAAAGTCAATTCTCGAATTTGTTGTAAGGCGCTTGATTCGCGCCAAATTGTTGACAGTGACTGTCTTCGCAAATCGCCGGCTTTAATTGGGATTCTTACACAGGGGAAGACCTCACCGTACGGATTTATTAACAAAACTCCTTTACCGGCGTTGCAGACCGGGGAATCCGGATTGAGCTTGTTTGCTTTCCATCTGCCATTGATATTTTTAAAATATGTGTACAAATTTTCATTGTTAATTCGATATTTTGTAGGATGTTTTGCGCCATCGATTTTTGGCATGATCACCGGGTCGGATCTGAATTCTGCACCCATTTCATCGGCAAATTTTTTAATTTGAATGATCTCAGTAAAATTTTTATTCATGACCATTGTCTTGATTAAAACATTTATTCCCAGATTCGTTAATTGCCTGATCGCTGCTACGGTCTGGAACAGCGAACCAGGAACCCGGGTAATGGCATCGTGAATAGCAGGCGTTACTCCATAAAGGCTGATCTCCACCACCAATGGTTTAAGATCATAAATTTTTTTTGCAATTTCTGGTGTGATTAAAGTAGCGTTGGTATATAACCTGAGCGCAAATCCCTTTTGCCGGGCATGGTTCGCGATGTCAAAAAAATCATCGCGAGTGAATATTTCACCGCCGGTCAACGCCAGGTATAACGTGCCCAGCTCAGCCAATTGATCGATTATTTTTTTTACTGCATTCGTTGACAATTCTTTCTGTTTAAAATTATGAACCGTATAGCAGTGAACGCAGTTCAGATTGCAGTTGTAACCAAGCTCCAATTGAGCATAAACCGGGATGCTTTTAGCGCAAGCCTGGCGTTCAAACTCATCATAGCTGTTGTGAGAATTGTTGGTTTTATGCTCTGTCATCAGGAAGCTCGCTCAAAATCAACATTTTTTTTGCCACCAATTCGTTGATGAATTCAACAGTATCCTGTTCTGCGGTAGCCGCTGGAACGTCATATTCATTTTGAATTGTTTTTATGATGGCGAAAAACTTTTCGTTGCCGGTTATTAAGTCCCAAATCCGCGTGCCAACCGGATCAAAAGTATAGACAATACTGTCCATAGGCAGAACAACGACCGCTTCACCATCCAAAATTCGCGAAGCAATATCGTTGCTTTTAATCGGATATTTGTTCAGCATCTCCATCGAGGAATCTCCAAAATAAATTATCCGGAGTGAAATACAATTCGTAACAAGGGATGCGCTCAACCAGCTGGGTGCATAGAGATAGCGCTGTCAAACTCCCCTGATAATTTTTATTAATCGAAGAAATACTCGCCAATAATTCGGCCAGTGCATTTGCCCGGCTCATTTTATTTATAAAAGTGGTTTTGTGCTGTATTAACCGGTAAAAGCCTTTGATTACAGCCTCGGTATTGGTTAATAAAAAGCCATTTTTTTCCGAATTAAAAGGGGTGGCATAAACGTTAAAATGGTCATTCTTCTTTTTAATCGCGATCATATCATCGCCCAGCGCGGCGCAATGTTTGGAAAGCCTGGTTACTGTCGACTTTCCGCAGCCTGAGGGTCCAAAAAAAACCAATCCCTTTTTATCTGCAATGAGCCCCGCCCCATGAAAAACTATCGTTTCATTTTTAATCGCTACTACTGCATAGGCTATTCGTAAAAAGTGTTCCAGCCAGGATAACGGATCAAAATTGGAACACAATACTTTTCCATAATTATTATTTATGTCGATATAACCTGTAAAATAGTTTGACCGGATACAACAGCGTCCCTCTTGAAAAACCTGTTCATTGAAAAAATTTTCTGTTCCGTCCGGATTGGGAAAATGGATATTGTCAGATAAATGAATATCAATGGCTAAACAAAAGTTTGTCCTCCGGTAAAGAAATTTCTGGTAACGCGTTTTAGCTGATTCGATCAGATCGCGATTCTCCGCCATAATAACAATTGGCAGATCTGCAATTTTTAATGCGACTGAATAGGGATAGTTTTTTTTATGCGATGAATCGAACGAAAAATTTTCCAAAGTTGTCATTGTTGTTTTTTTCAAAATTGCTCAATTTATTAAAACTGATCTCTGCCAATAAATTGAAAATAAAAAATAATATTACTTTAATTTGGCAATTTATCTCGTAGTAATGACTTTAGTCATTCTTTTGCTTCTAAAATGCGACTGAATTCACTACTACCTGCCTATTTTTAGTTGAAATTAGAAGATGAATTGCTATATATTGTGATATTAACAATTTGCCAGACTACACTAATATTATCGCACTTTGACTAATTTTTCAATTACCGCCGTCGTTTTGTTGCTGCTTCTGGCGCTTATTTTATAAAAATAGACGCCATTGGCGATTTCATCGTAGGTTGCGTCCATGCCATCCCAAAATGTTTCGTTATAGCCTACTGCTCCGGCTGCGTTATCGATGGTTCTAATTAATCTTCCGGCAACCGTATAAATTTTAATAGTCACTTGTGCAGCTTCATTATTATGGATATAATAAGTGAATTTTGTGTCGGCTTGCATGGGATTGGGATAATTGAAAACCCGGTCCAATGAAAGCGATGAGCTTAAATTGAACCAGAAACATTTGCTTGTGGTTTGAGGTGGGACTGCCAGATCGCTGACCTTAATTGTCATTTCGTAATTTCCATCAACGAGCGTCTCGGTCGAAAATAGCAAAGTTCCCCCCTGAAGCGGATTGCTTTCCAATGGAAAATAAGTATATTGGTTTTGGTTGAGAAGCTGTCCGTTGAGCAATAACTGTATTTTGCTGTTGTCGATCACATTTTCCCGGCTTTCTATTGACGCGCTGATAATCGAATTGCCGGGAATTGGATCGCCGTCAATGATTTCCCGCCCCACTAACTTATCGTTGACGTTTATCGTTATTGAAATGGGAGGTGAAATTTTGACCGCAGTGCTGACAATGCTTAAGTTTAAATCATGATTAATGCCTGATTCCCAAATGGACGACGGCTGAGCCAACAAAGTATCCCGCGCCTGGGTTATCAATTTAAAGCTGACCGTGTCACCAGCTACACCTCCTTCAATCTCTGGTGTATTCGGCTCATCTCCGACAATGTACATCGGACCATAGCTGCCTGGCGTCCTGATACTGAAATTAACCGGGTAATTGATATTGTGAATCCAGGCGGTCAGTTGTGAACCGATGGCTGCGGGGTTGTCGTCAATGGTGATGCTACCGCTGTAAACAGATGGTAGAATGGTAGTTGCCGGGCTTTGTTTCAGCTTCAGTGCCGGGTCGCCAAAAAGATTATAAAATTCGAGATGATCCGGATAAATATTGCCGAATTTGAACATATCGATTTTTGATTGCGCGATCATTGAGCCCAGTTGATAATTTTGATGCTGAAACAAACTGCGATATAATCCCTGAGCCAAAATTTGCAGGCCAAAAGTATTGGCAAAACCACTCGGAGAATAGATAGCAATGGCGCCGCCGTTATCAGTTTTTACAAATTCCTCTGCCAGACAGCGGACTGTCGGATGTTGAAAATAGCCATTTAAACAGCTCAGCGAAACCACGAACGATAGTCGGTCGTTATTATCTAAACTCACAATATCGGATGATTGAAAAATTTTTTCATTGGCCCAGAAATCAATGCCGCCATGACCAAGATAATTGGTAATCAGACAACCCTGATTCAGTTGAGCCACAATTTCATCCCTGAGTAAAGCTGAAGTTTGATAATCATCCAGATAGGCTTTAATTACTGTGAAGTCGGAGGGCACAAAGTTTTCCACCAAATAGTCAGAGCCAGCCTTATAGTTACCTTTTGAGTCCACATTATCGGCCACGAACAGTAATTTTTTATTCCAATCCTGGGCTGGGATCTGATTTTCGTATTCGATCAGCTTATTGATCATAATTTCAGCTTCGCGTGCAGTTCTGACCGGCAACCTGCCGATTAACATATCCGCTAAATTATCCTCGCCACTAACGCAAACGAACCAGTTATCGGAAGAGGTATAGGTATTATAGACTTCGCTCTCAAATAAATGGGTGGGCACATAATCTTTGCAACCGGTATTTGAATAATCTTTATAATCATAAGTTGCATCTCCCACCAGCAATACAAAACTTGGCGCTGGTTTTTGCCAGAAATGGTATGCATAATTTAGAAAAGCTTTGATGGCGATTGGATTTTTTATGCCGTGATTAAATTCATCGTAGATATCGGTAATTTTAATCGTTGCCACTTTCAGTCCCTGACTCTGTCTCAAGTTGATCAAGGGCGCGAGACAATGATAAAAATCTTCATGGGTGATGATGATATAATCGGCTTGATTATCAGATGAGTGGAGTTGAGATGGCTCGTCAGCAAAAATCTGATCCGGCGTTCTGATTTTGGTATCGGTTAAGGCAAAGTATCTCCGTTGATTATTTAAATTATCCTGAAACAGCAAGCTTACCTTATTGCCGGACGAATCGATTGAGATGTTTTTAAATCTGGCAATAGCAGAAGAATCAGTGATGTCGTAAACGCTGACATTGCCATTAGAAAAATTTTTAATCTCGAATTGGCGCCTTCCGACGTCTCTTCCCCAAAACATCAAACTATCATCAGTTGCCACATAGTCCCGCCAATAATCGATCTCAAACCAATTGATATAATGAATGTCGGTTTCAGCGCCGGTGTCGCCGGGCAGATGAACCGATATGGTATTGTCGCCTTTGTTTAGATAGCTCTGTGGAAAAATATTTTGGTCGTTGAATTGAATGCGACCGTCCCAGTAACTATCCAACACCTGATGTCCATTTAAATAAACAACGGTGTGGTGATCAGGATCGATTCCGCTCTCGGTATATCCCCGGTATTCGGCTTTAAATAAACAATCATCGGCTGAAACAGCGGCGACATTATCCAAAGAAACAGAAAAATTGAGCGTATCCGGCGCAATGATATAATCCCAGAACCAATGGTCAACGCCTTCGCCATTGGGAATTGAAGTGGAATAATAGCTATTTTGCTCAAAATGAATGGTTTCTTTGGAGCTGGTTAAAACCAGAACACTTTCGGTCAGAGCGCCGTCTTTTTCGTTCATGCGTAAACCATCAGTGGTTCCGTCAACCATCAACCAATAAACGTCTAAATTACTGTAATCATTTTTTGTTTTGGCAGCGAAAAACTCGATGTAGTCCGATTCATCAAACACCCCGTTTTCCTGCCCTTTAACATAAATGGGAATTTCGTTTCCCCGGTTAAATATTTGAATTTTTCTCGGATCAACAAAAGAGGTATTTATAGCGGCTGCTTCTAAATCAGTTTTATTTATACGATAAATGCCATTGTGCTTTATTAATATCTTGTAGCGGTTTTCTTGAATTTGACGATTATTCAACTTGTCGCTTGATTTGAAATCTCGGAGCGGGGGAGAGGACTTCCAAAATTTTGCGAGCTCATAGTTCAACAGGTTGTGGCTGAGAATTTGCTCGAACGGTTGTGAGCTGTCTGTTTGAATATCGGGTGCTCTAATGCCTGAGTCGCTGGTGATATAACTAATTTTTAATTTAACTTTTTTGTAGCAGCGGATTTCGCCGGTGACCGGATTGAATTGGATTGGATATAGCTGAAAACTACCCACTTTCTGATCCCGCATCATTCCAGTTTCGCCGGTCTTTGCAATCATGTTCGGGTAAAAATTATTATTTGAGTAAATAATTTTATCAAAACTATATTCATGGCTAATATCTTTTTTCTGTGGAAGATCGAGTATGTGTTCAATTCTTTGTTTTATCACCGGTTTTGGAACGGGAACGATATTGAACCCTGAAACTGTTGTCACCTCAAAATCCAGCACTGCTATGGTTGGTTTAGCGCCGGGGGGAATCCCAAACAGAAATCCTTTAACCGGAAGCTGTGGTTTGCCGATGTCATTGGTTTGTCCATAACCGGCGATGGTGAGAATTTGAAATTCACTTCCGTTGAGCGCTAAATTGTTAAGGTCGTAGTTGGGAATCATGAGTTCGACAATTAAACCTTGCTGATTTGATTCCAATATTGTACAATCATCTATTGTTGGTTGATTTTTTTGGGGGTTGATTGAAACAGCCTCTGTTGCTATTGTATTACTGTGAATTTGAGCTGTGATCGTGGAAGATTGTAAGTAAAAAGTTATTAATCCAAAAATTTTAATGAGAAAAAAATGTTTATACAATCGATTGCTCATTATGCTATTGCCAAAAATATTTTTCTCTGTAAATTTTGACGTTTTTGGAACACAAGCACAATCGTCAGATGATTTGTTTTTCGTGTCGAATAGAGAAAAAGATATCAGTTAGATAAAAAATATTCTATCTCAGATAAGCACAGTCAGGATGATATAAATATCCGAAAACTCTAATAATTTTCAAATAATCTAATAAATTTATTCTAAAATGTCAAATAGTTTTTTAAAAATTTTTGAAAAAAGGCGCCACTCGCAATGGAACTGACCACCCGCTATCATTGCGATTCATCGGAAGGCGAATCCACGCAATGACGCCCAATTCGATGTCATTGCGAGACCGCTTCAACGGTAAACACAACCAATGCACTGTCATTGCGATCCGCCGAGAGGCGGAGAAGCAATCTCCTGCCAAGGCGAAAGATTGCTTCGTCTCCGCCAGCTGGCGGATCCTCGCAATGACAGATTAAAGCTGTCATTGCGAGCGGTAGCGAAGCAATCTCTTACCAAGGCGAAAGATTGCTTCGTCGCGGAGTTTACCCTGAGCTTACGAAGGGCTCCTCGCAATGACAAATAGAAGCTGTCATTGCGAGCGGTAGCGAAGCAATCTCATTGCTATCAGGAGATTGCTTCGTCTCTTCGCTCCTCGCAATGACAGAGAACGGGTCGTTATTGCTTCGTCTCGGAGTTTACCCTGAGCTTACGAAGGATTCCTGGCAATGACGGAAAACCGACAGTCATTGCTAATCACAACGGCCTGTCATTATGAGCCCGCTTCAGCGTTATGCACAACCAATGCCTTGTCATTGCATGACTGCTTCAGTGACAATGACACACAATGCGCTGTCATTGCGATCCGCCGAGAGGCGGAGAAGCAATCTCCTGGCAACAAATAAATTCCCGGTTATAAATCACAATCCATCGTACAAATCTTCCCATTCTTTATTCATACTATTAATCAAAGCTATCTTTTTCTGTCTGGACCCTCCCTTAATCTGTTTCTCTCTGGCAATAGCGTCATAAATGACATCAAAAGCTTCATAATATACCAATTTGTCCACGTTGTATTTTTGGGTAAAGCCCTTTGTCTTTTTTTCCTTGTGCTCAGCGCTTCTTCTTATGAGATCATTGGTGACACCAGTGTAAAGTACAGTGTTGTTCTTGTTGGTCAGGATATATACATAATATCGGTCGCTCACTTGTTGCTCCAGGAAATAATTATTCGATCCTTTATTTGATAAAGATTACTTCGGTCGCACCTCCCTTGCAATGACAAATTAGAAGCTGTCATTGCGAGTCCGCATCAGCGGTAAACACAACCAATGCGCTGTCATTGCGAAACCGCTTTAGCGGTAAACACAACCAATGCGCTGTCATTGCGAGCGGTAGCGAAGCAATCTCCTGAAAAGGCGAAAGATTGCTTCGTCTCTTCGTTCCTCGCAATGACAGAGAACGGGTTGCTATTGCTTCGTCGCGGAGTTTACCCTGAGCTTACGAAGGGTTCCTCGCAATGACTATTAGAAGCTGTCATTGCGAGCGGTAGCGAAGCAATCTCATTGCTATCAGTAGATTGCTTCGTCTCTTCGTTCCTCGCAATGACAGAGAATGGTCGTTATTGCTTCGTCTCGGAGTTTACCCTTAGCTTACGAAAGGGCTCTTCGCAATGACAAATTAAAGCTGTCATTGCGAACCGCTTTAGCGGTAAACACAACCAATGCGCTGTCATTGCGAGCGGTAGCGAAGCAATCTCATTGCTATCAGTAGATTGCTTCGTCTCTTCGTTCCTCGCAATGACAGAGAATGGTCGT
>DSAU01000069.1 GCA_011046315.1 bacterium | reverse complement strand
TTGGTTCTAATTTTTTTTTTGCTAATAAATATTAATTTTGACAATTGCTGTTAGCAAAAAAATCATAAAAAAAACAGTTAAATAAAAGTATGTTTCCAACTTCAAGTTTCAAATATGGCAACTGTCAGAAATTATAATAGCGGAACTTTATAGTAGTTTTTCGGTTGCATTATCAAATTGTTAAAAATTTACTTCCACAGAGTCAAATTGAATGAGAGGTGAGAAAATGATCAACAAAATAGAAGAGTATCTGGGGAATGACGCACAGTATCTGTTAGTGCATCAGTGTAAGACCATCGATAAATCAATGCTTCATCTGCCTGGACCGGATTTTATCGACCGGATAATGTCGCAGACTGATCGTTCAACTCCGGTTCTGCGCAACATGCAACTTATTCTTGACAGCGGAATGCTTTCCGGCACGGGTTATGTATCAATATTGCCGGTGGATCAGGGAATTGAACATTCTGCCGGCGCTTCGTTTGCGCCCAATCCGCTCTATTTCGATCCGGAGAAAATTGTTGAATTGGCGATCGAAGGTGGCTGCAACTTTGAGTTATCGTAATTATTCAGGTCACTCCTGCGAATGAAGGGATCTCCCTTTTCAATAAGAATAAGCCATTGCGAAAAAACAATTTCCTATTTTAGATTCACAATTCTATCAATCCGTGTGGCGATGCCCGAAGGCGCAGGCATGACAGCTCCATGCTGAACAGTAACGAGTTATCATTGAAAATGGTTTCAACATTTTAAAATATGCTGAACAGGTCGCAGTGCCGCGTCTTTTACGGCTCGACAGCTCCGACCATAAGCGATTTATTTCCAATTGTTGAAAATTTAGCTTGATTTTTTTCAATATTTTTATTATCCTTTAAACTAAATTTTCGATCCGAAAAATTAGCCGGCTGATATTTTGGAAATATTTTTCGGGCAGAAGAAAACCATTTGTTGCTGCAGGTGTTTTATGAGTCGTTTTTCATCACAAGTGCGAATTCGTCTCTGGAGCGGTGTCTTGATTGGGATTACAATTGGGGTGCTGTTGGGTAAGTTAATGGAAAGCACGATTTACGGAGTTATCATTGGCGCTGTACTGGGAATCGTACTGGGTGCGAAATGGGCAAAAGCTCAATTGATTAAAGAAAATGAATAATTTTTTTTCGGTGGAAGCTATGTTTTGGTTGCCAATATCGTTATTCTTAAAGCAGGAGGATGGTAAATGGATGTCAAATTAGACAGCCTGATTGAAAAGATTAAAAAAGAGGGAATTGAAAAAGGGCAGAAGACAGCGGACGAATTGGTTGAAGAAGCGAATAAAAAAGCAACTGCAATCCTTAAAAAGGCGAAAGCGGATGCTGAAAAAATTGTTGAAGAAGGAGAGAAACAGGCAGAAAAATTTCGCGTTAACGCCGAATCCGATATAAAACAAGCCGCTCGAAATACCGAATTATTGGTCAGGGAAAATATTACCAAATTATTTGATAATGTTTTCAAACATGAAGTCTCAGAAACGCTCAAAGATGAATTTCTGGCTGAGCTGATTCGCAAAATTATTGATGAATGGGCAAAGGGCAAGGAAGTGGAAGTCCTGACCAGCAAAAAAGATAAATCTCAATTAGAGAAGTTGTTGTTTAAAGGACTGAAAAAAGAGGTTCAAAAAACGATTACATTGCGGATTTCCAAAGAAGTGTCCAGCGGCTTTCGAATCGGACTTAAAGATGACCAGGTCTATTACGATTTTACTGATGAAGCTATTGCAGAAGTGTTGAAATCGCTGATTAATCCTCGACTGAAAGAGATTCTGGAAAGAAAAGATGGATAAATATTATTATTTTGTTGCTCAATTACCCACCCAGTTTTTTGGCAAAGAGACCGACATAACATCCGAAAAATTTTTAACCGAAGCAGAAAAATGGCTGGACGTTGCTGATTATTCGATATTATCCCGGGTTGATATCAACAATTACCTGCCTGATAAACGAAATCCCCGTATTTTGCAAGGCTATCAACATTTTGAAGAGCAATTGCGAACCGATATTGCGCGGTTTCGTGAAGCTCGAAAAAAAGAGACGGATTACAAGCCTGCTGCTATTCCTGCTGCCATTCTCAAAGAAGGCAATCCACTCCAGGTCGAACAAAAATTGTTGGAATTACGCTGGAACGTTATCGATGAAATGCAGCGAGATCATCATTTTGATTTGGCTTTTTTGATTTTATACTATCTTAAATTACAAATACTCACCCGATATTTTACTTTTAACAAAGAAGAAGGTATGAAGAAATTTCAACAGCTTTGTGAGGTATCTCTATGAACCCAACCATCGGAAAGATTATTGGAATTAGTGGAAATATGATTACTGTCAGTGTCAATGGTAACATCATGCAGAATGAAGTTGCTTATATTATTAAAGATAAAGAACGGCTAAAATCCGAAATTGTGCGTATCGGCGATGGCTTTGCGTTTTTACAGGTATTTGAAAGTACCAAGGGGCTTAAAGTAGGAGATAAGGTCGAGTTCAGCAGAGAGCTGCTTTCTGTCGAATTGGGTCCCGGGCTGTTAGGGCAAGTGTATGATGGATTGCAGAATCCGCTGCCGGAGCTGGCAGCAGAATTTGGTTTTTTTCTGCCACGCGGGGTAGAGCTAAAACCGATTGATGATAAGAAAAAATGGGAATTTACCCCACAGGTTAAAAAAGGCGATGTGGTTATTCGAGGCAGCAAGCTGGGGCATGTACCGGAAGGTATTTTTGAGCACGCAATTATGGTGCCGTTTGATCTGCAAGCAGAATACTCTGTCGAAGAAATTGCGGACAAGGGCAAATATACAATACGGGATAAAATTGCCATTCTAAAGGACGAAAAAGGCAATAAGCATAAGTTGACCATGGGCTTTACCTGGCCTGTCAAAGAAGCTATCGAAGCCTATCGGGAAAAAATAGTGCCGGTAGAGCCTTTAGTTACTCAGGCAAGAATAATCGATACCTTTTTTCCGGTTGCCAAAGGCGGGACGTTTTGTATTCCCGGACCGTTCGGCGCTGGTAAAACAGTGTTACAACATATTTTGAGCCGTCATGCTCAGGTGGATGTGGTTATCGTCGCAGCATGCGGCGAGCGTGCAGGCGAGGTTGTAGAATTGCTGCGAGAATTCCCGGAGCTGGATGATCCGCGAACCGGCAAGAAGTTAATGGATCGAACGATTATCATCTGTAATACCAGCTCAATGCCGGTGGCTGCGCGTGAAGCCTCTGTTTACACTGCTGTGACACTGGGTGAATACTATCGTCAGATGGGACTGGACGTGTTATTGTTAGCCGATTCCACCTCACGCTGGGCGCAAGCCATGCGCGAGCTATCCGGTCGATTGGAAGAGATTCCCGGCGAGGAGGCATTCCCCGCCTATTTAGAATCGAGAATTGCCGAATTTTACGAACGCGCCGGATTGGTGGAGTTGAACAGCAGCGAAATCGGAAGTTTGACCATCGGCGGCACTGTGAGTCCTGCCGGAGGTAACTTTGAGGAGCCGGTAACGCAATCAACGCTGAAGGTCGTCGGCGCTTTTCTGGGACTGTCTCGAGATCGCGCCAATGCCCGACGATTTCCATCGATTGATCCTTTGGAAAGTTGGAGCAAGTACTCAAGTTTTATCGACTTAAAAATAATCAATCAAGCGCGGGAAATTTTGAGAAAAGGGAATGATGTCGGGCAAATGATGATGGTGGTGGGAGAGGAAGGGACTTCCATTGAAGATTTTCTAATTTATCTCAAATCCGAATTTCTGGATAGCGTTTACCTTCAGCAAAATGCTTTTGATAAAGTAGATGCCGCCACCAATGAAGAACGGCAGCAGCTTGTTTTTGCAAATGTCAAAAACGTGCTTGATACCGAGTTCAAATTAAGCGAAAAAGATGAAGCAAGAAATCTATTTAATAAATTGCGACAACTATTTATTGACTGGAATTATCTTGAAATGGACGCTGATAAGTTCAAAAGCCAGGAAAAACAGATCGACAAATTAATCAAGGAGCACTCGGGAAATGAGAAAGATTTACAATAAAATTTTACAAATCAGCGGAAATGTTATTACGGTAAAAGCGTCAGCTGTGAGCTATGAGGAATTGGCTGAAATTACCAGCCAGCGCGGTAAATCTCTGGCGCAGGTGATTAAAATTGATAATGATCTGGTTTCGTTACAGGTGTTCGCCGGCAGTCGGGGAATTTCGGTGAATGATGAAGTCCGCTTTTTGGGGCGACCAATGGAAGTTACCTTTTCAGATGATATGATGGGGAGAATTTTTGACGGCGCCGGTAATCCCCGCGATAAAGGACCCCTGCTGACTGAAAATTTGATTCCGGTCGCGGGTCCCTCGGTGAACCCCTCAAAACGAATTATTCCTCATCGAATGATACGCACCAATATCCCAATGATCGATGTGTTTAATTCGCTGGTTGTGTCTCAGAAATTGCCGATTTTTTCAATTTCCGGAGAGCCTTATAATGAACTGTTGGCGCGGGTGGCGTTGCAGGCTGAAGTTGACATGATCATTCTCGGCGGTATTGGTCTCAAATTTGATGAATACCTGAGATTTAAAAACAGGTTGGAAGAAGGGGGAGCTCTTTCGCGTACCATATTTTTTATGAATACTGCCTCAGATCCGATTGTGGAAAGCTTGATGGTGCCGGACCTGGCGCTGGCAGTCGCCGAGCAGTTTGCACTCAAGGGCAAAGAGGTTTTAGTTCTGTTGACCGACATGACCAACTTCGCCGATGCGCTCAAAGAGATCGCGATTACCATGGAGCAGGTGCCGTCAAACCGTGGTTATCCCGGCGATCTGTACACCCAATTGGCTGCGCGTTACGAAAAAGCTGTCGATTTTGAGGGCGCCGGATCGATCACTGTTCTGGCAGTGACCACCATGCCTGGCGATGACGTCACCCATCCGGTACCTGATAACACCGGCTATATTACCGAAGGTCAATTTTATTTGCATAACGGGTATATCGACCCGTTTGGTTCGCTGAGTCGTTTAAAGCAGAATGTGAACAGCGAACATCGCAGCCGAAAGGATCATCGAGCGATTATGGATGGGATGATTCAACTTTATGCGCAATACATTGAAACTGAAGAAAAACGCTCGATGGGTTTTCGAATGAGCGCCTGGGATAAAAAATTATTAAAATATGGCGGATTGTTCAGGGCGAAAATGATGGACCTTTCTGTGAATATCCCGTTGGAACAAGCGCTCGATCTGGGCTGGGAAATTTTGGCTGAATGTTTTACAGCAGAAGAGACCAGAATGCGATCCGAATTGGTCAAAGAGTTTTGGCCGAATAAGTCTCAAAAGAAATAGGAAGACTGTTAATGGCAAAAGTTAAATACACCAAAAATGAACTCAAAAATCAAAAAGAGAATCTGAAGCGCTTCACTCGTTATCTGCCAACGCTGGAATTAAAGAAAAAACAGCTACTGGTGGAAATTCGAGCGATTCAGAATAAAATTGAAAAAATCAAATCCGATATTGAAACCAAACAAAATCAAGTCAATCGCTGGGTCGATGTGTTTGCTGAGGCTATTGATTTGAGTGAGTTTTTTAAGGTGGTTGAAATTAAACAAGATGTCGACAATATCGCCGGCATTGATATTCCTGTTTATCAGGACGTCAGCTTTGAGGATAAGGATTACAGCTTTTATGAGACGCCGCTGTGGGTGGATTATGGAATCGATGCAGTCAAAGAACAAATTCGGCTTATCGCTGAATTGAAAATTACTGAACGAGAATTAAATATTTTGGAAGAAGAATTGCGCATTACAATTCAGAGAATTAAATTGTTCGAAGAGGTAAAAATTCCTGAAGCCAAAGAAAACATCAGAGTGATTCAAATTTTCTTGGGCGATCAATTGACGGCGGAAGTTGTTCGCGGAAAAATTGCCAAAGCCAAGATCGAGAAAAAGAAAGAGGTGAGTCGCGCATGATCGTCAAGATGAAAAAAATTACCCTGCTGATTGCTGAAAGCTATCGGGATGATGCGCTTGAATCGTTGCGAAAACTGGGCGTGCTTCATGTTGAAGACGTAAAGCCGCCGGTTTCGGATGATCTCGCCGCCATTGAAAAAAAAATGGAAAATGTTGATAAAGCGCTGACGGTTATCAAAATTGATTCAGATCAATCTGCGCCTTCGGATGCAGAACCAGCCGAGCAGATTGTTGAACAAATTATTACCTTGAATCATCAACGGGAAACACTGAAAAGGGAGCTTGAAGAAAAGCAAGAAATAAACCACTGGTTCGAGCACTGGGGAAATATTTCCTTTAGTTCGATTCAATCGCTGCGCGACAGTGGAATATTCGTTCGCTTTTACGTTGCTGATCGAAAAGCATTCCAAAAAATAGCTGCGGATAAAAATGTTCATCCTGCCGGTGAGGAGCAAAATACTGTCCGCTTTGCTTTGTTTTCAGAGTCAGCCGATGAGAAGCTCGAATTTAAAGAAGAGCCCATACCTGAAATTGAATATATTGAATTAAAAAATGAGATCGAGTCGTTGTCCCGGGAGATTGATGAAATTGCTGCCAAACTCGATGAGTTTTCAAGCTATCGGGATGGTGTAAAACAATACCGGACTGATCTGTTAAAAAAAAATGAATTTTCGCGGGTCAGAGCTGGTATGGGGGAGGAGACCTCAATTGTCTATCTTCAAGGGTATTGCCCGGCGGAAAATGTCGATCAAATTAAACAGCACGCAACCGAGCGCGGTTGGGGCTACATTATTGATGACCCGGATGATCCGGCTGAAGTACCGACATTATTGAGAAATCCCAAATGGGTAAACATGATCAAACCGTTGTTTGATTTTATGGGGACTTTGCCCGGTTATTTCGAACCCGATGTAAGTTTGGTATTTTTGGTTTTTTTCAGCATTTTTTATGCGTTGATCGTGGGCGACGCCGGCTATGGTTTGGTATTTTTGCTGGGAACGGTTGTTCTTCATTTGAAAAAGAAAGACCAGCTAAAAGATTTCATTCGATTGATGTATCTTGTCAGTTCGGTCACCATTGTTTGGGGATTGATCACCGGAACATGGTTTGGGGCTGAGAAGATCGCCCAATTGCCCATTTTAAAGCTGTTTGTGATTGAGCAAATCAGCAGCTTTAATCCCAATTCGGGTGATTTTATCATGCGATTGACATTTGTCATCGGAGTTGTTCACCTGAGCCTGGGTCATTTGATAACCGCCTTCCGGAAGATCAATTCGCTGACGGCGCTGGCTGAAATCGGTTGGGTGCTTGTTTTGTGGGCGGTATTTTTTGTGGCGAATAGCATTGTTCTCGGAAAAGAGATGTCAGCCGCGACTATGCCGTTGCTGATTGCGGGTGTTGCTCTGATACTCGTGTTTGCAAATTTTCAGAAAAACATTGTCAAGGGCATGTTGCTGACTTTAGGAAATCTGCCGTTGGATATTATCAGTTCATTTTCTGATGTTGTTTCTTATATCCGCTTATTTGCAGTTGGTCTGGCGACGGTGATTGTGGCGAGCAGTTTCAATGAGATGGCAATTGGCGCCGGCATTGATTCAGTAATCGGCGGAATATTTGCTGCGATCATTCTGTTTATCGGGCACGCGATAAATCTAGTATTATGCGGCATGTCAATTTTGGTTCACGGGGTTCGGCTGAATATGTTAGAATTTTCTGGGCACGTGGGTATCCAATGGACAGGCAAGCCCTATCAGCCGTTTAAAGAGTAAGGTGATAAAAATTTCAGGTTAGAATTAATCATAGTTAATCAAGCGGTTACAAATAAATATTGGAGTGAAAGGAGAAGGAATATGGTATCAGGATTAGGTGATATGAGTTTGTCATTGGCAATCGCTGCAATCGGATCGGCGCTGGGCACCGGTGTGGCAGGTATGTCAGCAATTGGCGCCTGGAAGCGTGCTTTTCAGCAAAATAAAGCTGCGCCATTTATTCTGATTGCTTTTGTCGGTGCGCCATTAACCCAGACGATTTATGGAATGATTTTAAGAAATGCGATTCAGGGTGCAAATCTGCCGCCGGAAAGTTATATCTACCAGATGTTGATCGGTTTTTTTGCAGGTATTGCTATGGCGTTTTCTGCCTATATGCAGGGCAAAGCCGGCGCCAAAGCCGCGGATGCACTGGCTGAAACCGGAAAAGGTTTTGGGAACTATATTATGGTCGTTGGTATCATCGAAACCGTAGCTTTATTTGTGATGGTCTTCACGATGACCGCAATGCCCGGCTAATCTCGTTCAGAACGTTGATTTTTTTTATTATTAATCCCCTGCTTGGGTATTAAGGGTGGGGGATTTTTTTTGTCTGAAAGAAAACCATTAGGCTTTCAATTTTTCTGTCATTGTGAGGGTCCAACTACAGCGAGGCGACGGAACTATTCAGCTGTCACTCCTGTGAATTCAAGGGTCTCCTTTTTCAATGAGAATAAGTCGTTGTGCAAAAACAATTTCCAATTTTGGATTCATAGTTATATCAATACGTGTGGAGATGCCTGCAGGCGCAGGCATGAAAGCCTTTGCATTTCTAATGCCATTCCTGCATTCATAGGAATGACAGCTCTTTGCTGAATAGATTGCTTCTCCCGCTGAAGTGTGATCGCACTGACATCTCTTGTTAGTTTTCGTTAACACATTATTTAGCCTGAAATATGACAGGTCACCTTTCAATGACCCAATTAAAATAAATGTCCCACTTTGTCCCACCAAATTTTTGAGAAATATTTTAATCGCCTTTTTAATTTTTTTTGGCTGCTACAATATTATTGTGTCAAACCCTTTATGAATATTCGCGAAATTTACAACACTCAAATCGAATAAAAACAATATAAAAAAGTTAGTTCCTTGTAATCGATCACAGGGTGAGTGAATATAAACCGCTGAAGCGGTTAAAAGAACTGTTTTGAGATGATTATTTCACCACAATAAATTGTGGTGTTGTTTCAATGCCTCTTTGAACTAACACCATG
>DSAU01000409.1 GCA_011046315.1 bacterium | reverse complement strand
GGATAAAACAAAACCAGCAACATTTCAATCCTACAATAGTCCGATTAAAACTTAGTGACATCTCTGGTGACCATCCTTGGGTAGACATTTCAATCCTACAATAGTCCGATTAAAACCAGAAGCGAGGCATATGTCTCGCAGCAAGTCCTCATCAATTTCAATCCTACAATAGTCCGATTAAAACCCCCACCAAAATCGCCCTAAAAAATAAGAATTTATCGGGTAAAAATCAACAAAAATAATCGTCAACCGGTGATTACGCTATTTATAAGGGGGTATGACGACTTTTTTGGGATTCGCCTCATTCTTATTAAATAATTGTGTCTGTCGGGTTTTTGTCCTGTCCCATGATTTGACGATCTACGTATTTCTGGTCTCTTAACTGATAAAATAAAATTGAGTCCTTATCTTTATTGATGAGCTTTTTCAGCCCCATCTTTATTTCCTTTAATTTGGCCTGGGAGACATCGCCCTCAAAAACTGAATTCTGCACCCAATTCAAAAAGCGCCTTAAAAATTTGCACACTTTCGCCACCCGCTTTTGCTCGACGTCGTAAACGATTATGATGTACATTTTTTTTATCCCTTTTTGGGCTTTGTAAATGATAAAATTCCGCAAACTACCACCAGGCTCGAAAACCCTTATACCGCTGTTCACCGGTTAAGTGCTTGATCAGTTTATAACATTTTAATCGGATCAGTTGGCGGTAAGATACTTTCCGGTTCAGTTTGCGATGTTGAATGGTTGTCTTCAAGCGCTCATCAAACTCCTTGACAAAGACCTTTCTGCCCTTTTCTTCCAGATAACAGCGGTTCAAATTTTTATCAAAATCCTTTTCAGTGAGCATTTTGGTGTTGAGTAATTTAAAAATAGCGCGGTCAGCCAGCAACGGCTTGAAAACCTCTGCCAGATCAAGGCTCAGCGAGAAGCGTCGCTCCCCGGGTTCATGCAAAAAGCTGATGGTCGGGTTGAGCTGGGTTCGGTAAATTTCGCTCAGACAGGTGGTGTACACCATGGCGTTGCCGAATGAAATCAAGGCATTGATCATATTATCTGGCGGACGGCGGACCCGCTTTGTAAATTCCAGCTCGATGTCCAGAATCTGTCCGAAGCTGCGGTAATATGCCTCACGCATTCTGCCTTCGTAGCCCATTAATTCAGCTATCGTGTTAATGCTGTTCATATCAACAATGTTGCCCTCGATAGTATCTGCCCAGGCATCCACCCCTTCTTTTCGGGATTTGTAATATTTCAAATTGCGCAGCAGATTGTCCACCGCTGTGGAAACAAACTCCTTTGCCAGCGCCAGACGCTTCCCTTCGTCCAGATAATGTTGAACCTGATGCACAGTCAGAAATCCCGAAATCAGATATTCTCTGGGATAATAACTCCCGCTGTAATAGCCGTAATAGTTGAACAGATGCAACGCTATTTTGGCCTGGGACAGGAAATTGAGAAATTTGCTGTTAAAAGAGATTTCTCCAAAACAATAGAACGCTTCCACGTCCTCGATCGGAATCGGCTTTCGCTGGATTCGGTCTTTGTCATCGGTTTCAGCTTCAAAATCATCCCACAGCTCAAAATCCTCATGCTCGGAAAATTCCATCGGCCCATGGGGATCGCCAGCCATGGCTTCAAAATAGATCGTGTTCTGCCGCCGGCGCAGGCGGCCCGGCGTGAAAATGTAGTAGTTGCGTTTCATGGGCGCTCACAGATTTAATATTATTTTTTCGATTTCTTCATTCAACTCACTAAACGATGGCAACTTACAATAATGGGATTCGCCGCGTCTGATTTCCTCCAGTATGTTTTCAAGATCATGAAATAAATGATCGATTGGCTCCGGATATAACTTTTCAATGATTTCTCGAGACACGGCTTCAAAACCGTGGGCAGCAATGGATTTGTTGCGTAGCCAATCCAATCCTTGGTTTCTTTTTTTTCCGTCAGTTTCGTGGATATAATTTCCAATTTTGTTCAACCGTCTGGATATTTTTCGATTTTCTGGTTTTACGTCCAGAATAAAAAAAAGCAAAGGATTTCCTACCTGTGCAATATTGACCTGTTTTCCTTTGAATTTTTTTGATGATAATTTTTCCTCCAAGGTTTTATCTTTCTGGATCATATCAATAAAAATCGCATGGTTTTTGGTATTATGCAAATCAATGTTAAATTGTTTATGGATGAAATAATAGAAAATATCCTCTTCAAGATTAAAAAGCCTAGCCAGAAAATCGACATAATTTTCTTTCTTCCATTGAATAAGCATGTTTTTGTACAGTTCAAAAATTCTCTCATATTGCGTTTGAATATTAATTTTGAAGTTCTTTAAATTATCAAACTCAATTGATGAAAACCGACTGTCAGATAAATATTCGAGATTTTTATTGGCTGTAATGAAATCAAACGTCAGCCGATGTTTTCCGTAGTTGAGCAACGCCAGCAGTTTGATAGTTTGCTTTGTCTGAAATTGGTTTTCCTTAACCAGATTGACCGCTGCTGCGTACTCATAATTTTTAATCAGTTCAAGGCATGAACGTTTGACAAATTCGCTGCGGATAGTGCTGGTTAAGTTGATTGACTTTAACTCATCTGTTTTTTCATCAACCTGATAGGCTTCCACTTCGTCAGGTGGCAGCAGGTTGGTTGCCAAAAGCAGCAGCGCTTGTTTCATCTGGGGTGTGCCGCCGCTGCTACAGATCACTTTTCGGGTACCATTAGCTTCGTACTGCTTAATTAAACGGGTCATGTATGGAAAAATAGCTTCAAATTTGACCGGATTTCCTTCATATTTTTTTAAATTGATATTTCTGGTTCCAAACAACTCACCGATCTTACGTTTGACAATTTCTCCGATGAACAATGTGTCCCGCTGACTATAAATTGATTTACCTTGATCCGAGACGATCAGAATAATTTCCTGAATTTCATCTTTAAACCTGTCAATTAACGGATTAACGATTTGAAGTTTAATGTGCTCTCGTTCGGTCTCGTATTGTTCAAGCAAACGCTGCGATTCGCTGCGCAAACAATCCTTTGGCAATTCCTGATTCTGATACAGGATGTGGCGATTGCCAATGAGAAAAAAAATTGTTTTTTTCACGCCATTTCTCCCTGAATTAAGATCCAGCCTAACGCATCCACCGGCTTACGGTTTTGGGCGATGAACGAACGGGTCACAGGAAATTTTCCTGGAGAAATGTTTTCTGATTTTGGGCTTTTCCCCAATGCCAGCATTTCCCGCAATGGGAAGAAAATCGGATCAGGCTCGATGAGCATTAAAAAGGTATTGTCGAAAATGGTCTTGCCCTGTCCCAAGCGGATAATTGCCTGGCCAGGCGTTAATCGTTCGATTTTCTTGATCATGTCAAAATAATGCTGAACAATTTGACTGAAGTCAGCTTCCGGGAGTTGCTTGATTTCCCGTTCTAATGAAGCGCGTGAAAATGTGTTTATCATTAAACATAGCTCATTCCAGCGCCCCACCTTTTGCCAGAACGAACCGCTTTGTTCATCAGGAAACAGTTTAATGCGGCAACTGGTCTCTAATTCAGTCGGCAGCGCCTCGGTCCACATCGGCGTGTCCGTTTTTTGTGTTTTTAAATTGAAGCGATAAACGCCGGCAATAAACAGTGATGTTGCGTCCATGGTTTCACTATCGCCGATATGAATATTTTTAAATGGATCCTGCTGCGGCATGCCAAAAATTTTCCGAGCAATTGCTTCACCGCCAAGCTGCTTTTTAATTTTATTCTGCTCGTTTCGATCATTGCAATTTTTAAATTGCTTAACTTTTGAAGCAATCGATTGGAGTAGCTTCCTTCCCGCAGCAGTCTCTTTAAACCACGAATAGACAACCGCTGTCCGAACAGCGCCTTTCAGACTGCTGCCGGGGATGAACGGACGGCCAGCAGTTGCAATAAAACGTTTGATTGTTTTTCGTTTGGGATTTTCGACAAGTTCAATTTTGCGAACAGTAATTTCTGAAAGTGGAATCTGATGTTCAGCCAAAAATTCTTTGAGCGAATATTCAATCCGGGTATTATTGATGGATTGGCTCATTTTATCGACCCATTCGTTGGTCAGTTCCCGGGTGAGAAATTGTTCCAGCTTTTTCGATGAAACATAATAGAACTGCCCCTTGTCCCAGACATAATCGGAATAGGGTGAAATGGTATTGCTGCTATCGCCGCCAATAACAAGCGGAGTGAGTGTTTTTATTTTTGCGTTCATAATTGTCCATCTCCAAATTGAACATACACAGCCTGCGCATAACGATATGAAGCTGGTGATTTCGTTGGTGAATCTAATACTATCGATCCGGCAAACGGAAGCTTGACGATGGAACCTTCACGCAACATGCGCACCTGATTTTTTCGAATTCCGGTTGTTCCCAGGTAACCTCCGCGAATTATGGATTGATAATTAATTATCTGGTCAAAGTGATTCGTTGCGCCAGGCAGCGTCAACGACAGCAGCATGGCATAAGCGCCGGATAATTTCCAGACGAATGTTTTCTGTTCTATCCGCTCGATAAATCCGGCGCCGGAGCTGCGCTCTCCACCCAGTCCTTCGTCCGCCAGAAGATTTAGCGCCGCTGACAGCCGTTTATGCAGACGAACATCAGTCGGCGGCTGGAATAGAAAATAAAATCCCGGGCGCAACTCAAAATTTCCACACTGCTGCCAGTTGAAAAAACAATCGGTTTGATAGTAGATGTCGTCTGATTGTGCCGACAGCCGATTGATAGCCACCTTGGGCGCATCGATCAAACAACGAAATTGCATTTTTTTTAATTCTGGCAGGTGTGGCAAAAGTTCGGTTGGAATGTTGCTTTCTGCCATTGCATATTCATCAGCGAAAATGGTCAGCGCTAGCAGGTCAATTGAAAAGCGGAGCTCGCCTTCGGCATCAGTCTTGACGCTGGTTAATAGTTCCTGCAGCAAGTCAAGCGAAACGTATTTTAATTTTTTGATTCGCTTTTTAATAGAGCCATCACTTTCTTCCGATGTAGGTATTGATATTCGGCGCAGCAAAGGTTTGGGCACAAAATAAAGCGTGGATACATAATCCTGTCCCTTAAAGATGTCCACAAAATGGAACGCCGACGAACAGCAGCAATCGCCGGACTGGAACGTTTGCAGCACTTGCGGGAGCGTCCCGGCGCCGAATAATGAAAGATACGCATTCATCCAGCCGTTGAACAGTGTATCAGAATGAACGATATCTTCCACCTCCAACAAACTACCGCTGCCCAACCGAAACCGGCTGTTATCGGCGCAATGGAGTTTAATGATTTGCATTGGTCGCCTCCGTTGGTAGATGCTTTTGAATGTCAGTTAAAAGAGCGACCATATCTCCATCAAGTGACGCCCATGTCCCAATAGAAATTCGAGAATTATCGCCTTCATATTTGGCAGGTGTTTTCAAAGCAAAGGAAATATTTTTAAACCGCACTTGACCGTAGCCGCGGGATCCAGAGCCGCCGAGATAGTCATCTTGAAGTAAACGTAAGGCTTCGAGAACAGTCTTAACATTCTTCCTATCATCATCGTTAAAAATGGAATAGACTAGCGAGAAATTAAACACAGCACCTGCGGGGACACGTTCCATTTGTCTGGGATGTTCTGCAGTTCCATTTAGTCTGTTAATTACGTTTTCCCATTTCCCATCTGTATACTCCAATTCCAATTCCGCGAACACACCAGTCTGCTTCTTGTTTTTGAAATCATCTACAGCCAAATAAGCATCGCGGACGATCAAACGAGTGGCAAAGCCTTCTTTTTTAACGTTGCCGGACAATCCAAAAATTAATGCAATATCTGAATGCTCATTCAATTCCTCCGGTTTTAAATCTAAATCATTACAGCCTCGTTTTTTGCCCGTCAAGTTGCGCATTTTTCCTTTCAACGAAGAACCGGGAAGATAGGGAACGCCGGCGGCTGTTTTGATTACGTTCTGATCGATACCGCCAATATCCAGTGCCGTGGATGATCCACCAATGTGCATTCCAGTCAGCAACTCGATATCGCCTTCAATGAATAGTTTTGCTTTTAAGGTATCCATAATTCAAACTCCCTATTTTCAAATTAATGTTATTTCCCGCCAAAGTATTTGTGATAGGCGATGATAGCTTCAAAAAAGTTTTTAAAATTTTCAAGTTTTAGTTTTTCATCAGCTTTAATATCATTAATCAATTCATCCAAAAGCCAGACAAGCTCCCTGGTTCCGCCGGCTTTTTCACTTCGTCCCGCCACATACGCCAAATTCGGTCGCAACCGCCAGGCGTCTTTGGGACTAGCCAGGGATTTTATTTTGGAAAAGATGTTTCGTAATTGGGATGTGGTGATTTGGTCTTTTTGTCGCTGAATGTAGCCTTTTACTTTGGCTATGTAATTATTGTAATCCTCTCCGCCATTGGTTAAAATAAATTGTTTATAATTTTCGCTAAAATGGCGGATGATATTAGCGCGATATTGGTCTTCGGGCGACCAAGTTTTGCCCTTATCAAATGACTTTCCACGGTCCTTTTTACCATGACCCGAAAAGCCAGCCTTTGAAAAAGCTTCTTCTATATTGCTCATTTATAATACCTCCTGCTTTTTGGTTATCTTTCTTGTTTCTAATTCTGCCAGTCGGCATGCCGCGGGCAGGATCATTACATTGTTTATCTGCTTTTGATGAATCATACGTCTGAATAAAATATCCTCATAGATTTTTACCAGTTCATCATACAATGCATCGATTTCTCGATACTTTTCTGAATTGTGCTTGCTTCGTCCGATATAATAGGCGAACCGCCATACTTTTTCCAGCTTCAATTTTCCCTCGCCGGCACTATCCATTAGTTTCTCAAAACCAACTGTGCTTTTCATTACCTTGTTTAGAATGGAGCGCGATTCCCCTTTTTCTTTGATGAGCGCGAATAACATATTCTTTAGTTTGATGATGTATTCCAATTCATCCCACGTAAACACAAAATCAAATAAACAAATTTTATCTTTTTCGCCTGCTTTATAATGTTTCGCCTTATGCAGCGCGTCCTCTGCCAATACAGCGCCGCGAATAATGGGAAATTTCTCATCAACAATCACCAGTCCGGCGGATAATGTAATGTTCCGATTCTGGCAGACAAACTCCCCGAATTGCGTGCGGATTATGGCAGCCAGTTTTAAAATCTGGTTCCACGCCCCAACCAGAAACGTATCATCTCCGCCGGAGTATACGGGATAAATGGTGTCCCGATATTCGGCTGTCTGCAGTAGCTGGTTGACATATCCTTCAAAAAACAACCGCAACTCCCGACTGATAGTGACAATACGTGAAATTGTGTTATCTTTTGCCGGCAGCCCTTTTTGAAAGAGCTGTCCCAGATTGTCGACATCTATTTTCAGCAATGCCAGTTTTTTTGCTCCTTCGGCTCTTTCGGCCAGTTCATCGAACGAATCGCCCGGCAGCCGCAATACGCCAAAACGAAATCCCTGACCGGGAAGAAAATCGGTGTCATTAAATCGAATCGCAGTGGCATCATGACTAACATTTTCCATGAGCGAACATTCAAAACCAAGTGCAGCCAGGACGTCATTGTAGCCATTAATAAAGTCGATAGTCTTGATGGTGAGATCAACTGGTTTTGCCAGGGCGTTAATCCGTATTCCGTTCGCTCGCTTGAGTTCATTTGCTAAGTCAATGAAGCTGGCGCACATGGCACAGGCATGTTCACCCTTTTCCGGAGTAACAAGGACGGGCTTTTTCATGCTGCCATGGCAAATCGGGCATTCGGGAATTCCATCACTATTCACCATCTGAAATACTTCTTCAAATGCAAATTCCTTGTAGCGCTGTAATTTTCTTAATCCCGTTCGTTCGCCGACCAGCCGCCATTTCTCGCTAAAGCCTTTTGCATCCGTTTGTTTTTCATCAGAGAGAAAATCTCCCATCGTCAACGGCAGCGTTCCCAGCGCTAAATATAACTTCTCTTGATGGGCCTGGAACAATAATTTGGAAACATAGCGGTACGCATCATTTATTTTTTGGCGCTTTGCGTATGGCATCAAAATGTAAAAATTTGCTCCACCGTTGTACAGAATATTCGCCTCCTTTAAATCTAACTGCTGGATTAGAAAGCGGCAGATAATATCGGATAACAGCTCGAGATAAAAAGACCGGCCCTTCAGACTTTTTGCTGCGCCTTTTGACGACACGCTAAAAATAAAATCTTGCACACCGCTGAAATCGCCGCTGACTAACAGGAATTGTTGAGATGCTGGCAGGTGTTTTGGTTGGGACTGGAGAACAGTCTCTTTTGTTAACAGTCCTTGTTCAAATTGGTCCAGCAAGCACATTGCAATCGCGGCCGTCGTGCGACTGTGGTCAAACAGGCTGATGTCCGCTCTGGTTTGGCTTTTCAGATTGGGTGTGGACGATGGCACCGCCCAGGTGTACTTTTCCAGCAGGGCGTAGAGCTGTTGCTCACTATTGATGCCAGAAAATTCTTTGATAAAACCATCGGATAGTTTTTTATAATCGTCCTGCCCGATTTCACAGCGATCCTTCTGCGGAAACAATGTCATCTTATCTGCCCGCAATGCATCCGGTCGGTACGTCCAGGTTTCATGGTGATCAAACAGAGCAGAGAAAACACTCTTAAGCGGGATTTTATTGTATTCGCCTGTTTCATCACCAGCCTCCGTTTTCCGTCGCTCGCCTGATGACAACCAATCGGCGATTTGCAGCAGTTTCCTGTAAACATCGGTCAGGTTGTCGTGGTGATGCTGCCATACCAGGTCCCTGGCCTCTGGTGTACAAAGCGAGACCGTATCAAAATAATTCGTCATGAACTGTGCAGACACTGCTTCGTGACCATATTTCGATTTATCCCTGAAGATAGAATCATACGGATATTGCTTTGACCGTTCAAGCATTTTGCCGATATCATGCAGCAGTGCTGCAATATAAAACTGGTTCTGGTTCATAATTCGCTCCACATTTACATGATTGTTCATTGT
>DSAU01000564.1 GCA_011046315.1 bacterium | reverse complement strand
CGCGCCGATGGTTTCTGAAAAACCATTGCCAGCGTCTGTCCCTCTAACAATCGATGTGGTTGATGTTTTTTTTGTTTTGCCTTTAATTCAATCGCGAGGTCGAGTAGCTCTTCAATTTCTTGTTTTGTCAAATCTGCAATCGACAGAAAATGTTTAGACAAGGTATAGCTCCTCCATGATCAGCATCAACTATTTCTCAAAATTTGTGAATTTAACAACCGAATCCTTTTCAGCCGCCAAATAACGCCGAACGGCTAAATCTGTTTTTTCTGATAAGCCTACAAAATATACCGGCTCAAATCCTCATCCTCAACAATATCTCTCAGAGTTTCCCGGACATCCTTGTCGGAAATTTTAGCGTGTTCCACTATGGTATCTGGTACTTCAAACAACAAACCTTCCAACAGGGTTGTCAAAATGGTATGCAAGCGTCTTGCGCCAATGTTTTCTGCCCGATCATTAACCTCGCTGGCTAATTTTGCGATTTCGCGAATAGCGCCTTTGGTGAATTCCAGCTTAACGCCCTCAGTCGCCAGCAACGCCGTGTATTGTTTGATCAACGCATTTTCCGGCTCCGTTAAAATGCGGATAAAATCCTCGGTAGTCAAGCTGTCCAGCTCCACTCGAATCGGGAACCTTCCCTGCATCTCAGGAATCAGGTCCGAAGGCTTGGAAACATGAAATGCGCCGGATGCGATGAACAAGACATGGTCTGTCTTCACCATTCCATATTTAGTTACCACGCTGGAACCTTCCACAATCGGCAGCAAATCACGTTGAACGCCTTCCCGAGAAACGTCGGGTCCGTGACCGCTATCCTCTCCGGCGATCTTGTCAATTTCATCAAGAAAAACAATACCCGCATTTTCGACGCGGTTAATCGCTTCCCGGACGACTTCTTCCATATCGATCAATTTTTGTGATTCTTCCTGAACAAGAAATTGGTGCGCTTCAGGAATTGTCATTTTTCGTTTCTTGGTTTTTTTGGGAAACATGGGGCCGAGCATGTCCTGCAAGTTCATCCCCATCTCTTCTATTCCCATCGGAGAAATAATTTGCATCATCGGCGACGAGGACACAGGAACTTCCAACTCAACTTTTCTTTCGTCGAGTTTTCCCAGATGGAGTTGTTCCCGCAATTTTTCACGGGTGCGCTTCCATTTGGCAAAGGTCTCGTCCTGTTTATCAAAATCGTTAGCCATCTCATTAAAATCGGGCGGGGGTGGCAATAAAATATCCAGCAGCCGTTCTTCAGCCATTTCATCAGCCTTTTCTTCGACCGCTTCTTCTTTTTCGGCGCGAACCATGTTGACTGCCAGGTCGACAATATCCCGAATAATGGATTCCACATCGCGACCGACATAACCCACTTCGGTAAATTTTGAGGCTTCGACTTTGATAAAAGGCGCGCTTGCCAGCCGGGCAAGACGGCGCGCGATCTCGGTTTTGCCGACCCCGGTCGGTCCTATCAAAATGATGTTATTTGGCAAGATCTCTTCACGCAGCTCATCTTCAACTTGCTGCCTCCGCCAGCGATTTCGCAGCGCGATGGCAACCGACTTCTTTGCCTTGTCCTGCCCGATGATGTATTTATCCAATTCAGCGACAATTTGTTTCGGTGTTAGTTCCTCTATTCCTGTTTTCATTTAATCCCTTTTCAATCGTGATCTTATCAGATTGTGTATTTTTTGAGGATAGAAATCACCTGGACTAAAAGCTGAAAAGCTTTCGGGATCAGGTGCTTCCCTGGTTAAGCGATATTTTTTCCCAATATGCCTTGATCTAATTCAAGAGTATAAGACAGAATTGTATCAATATTGATTTTTTTTTGATGCCTTAAGGATTTCAATACCGGCAAGTTTTCCATCACTTGTGGAATCAATATTTACACCTTCTGCGATTTCAACCACCATTTCCAGCTTTTGATCACCAAACGTAAACGTTCACGTGTTGATACTGTTTAGTTGTTGATATTTATAACGTTGGAGTGCGACGCCTTTACAAACTGTCCATGAACCTTAAATTTTGTTATTTAATGTCATTGCGATCCGCCGAATGGCGGAGAAGCAATCTTTAAGATAACTCACTATAATTAAAGAGATTGCTTGGTCGCGGAGTTTAGCCTGAGCTTGCGAAGGGCTCCTCGCAATGACATGAATTTTTTAATTTTTTATGAGTTCATAGACAGACTGTTTATGCGTGGTCACATTCCATAAAAGGAATACACTCCATAATAACAGTACATTAAAATATTTTAATTTCGACCCTACACCAATAACTCTGTCATCATTACAAATTTTCGATCTTGATATTTGTATTGGTATAAATACAAATGGAGCCAGCAATATTAAGCGCCTCATTGACAATTTCTTCGGCGGTCATTTGTGAATGTTTAACCAGCGCTCTGGCCGCGGCAAGGGCATACGGACCCCCGGAACCGAGTGCAACGATATTATCATCGGGTTCAACAATGTCGCCGGTTCCGGATAATAAGAAAGTGAGTTTTATATCCGCCACGACCAGTTGCGCTTCGAGCCGGCGTAAGAAGCGATCGGTACGCCAATCTTTTGCCAATTCCACTGACGCCCGCGACAGATTGCCGTTAAATTGATCTAATTTGGCTTCAAATTTTTCAAACAACGTCAACGCATCGGCTGAAGCGCCGGCAAATCCAACCAATACCGAATCGTTAAATATCTTTCGAATTTTACGAGCACCCACTTTAAGCACGGTATCACCAAAAGTGACCTGGCCGTCTCCTCCCATCGCCACCTTGTTTTGGTGACGAACACACAAGATGGTTGTAGAACGAAATTTCAACTTTTTCACTCCAAATTTATCTGGCGTTAATATCTTTTAAATATTTAAGATAATCACTATCGGTGGATAGAATCAGCCAACTCTTTTCATCAAGGGTTTCGCGATACGATTCCAGGCTTTTTAGAAACGAATAAAACTCCGGATCCCGCTCATAAGCCTGGGCGTAAATTTTAATGGCTTCCTTATCGGCTTCACCTTTGATGATTTGTGATCTGCGATACGCTTCAGAGGTGATGAGCTGCAATTCTTTTTCCATTTCACCTTCGATTTCAGCCTTGCGTCCCATACCTTCGGATCGATATTTTTCAGCGATGCGCAAGCGCTCGGCGATCATCCTTTCAAAAACCTTCTGGCGCACTTCCTGGATATAATTAATGCGTTTGACTCTGACACTCACCAGTTCAATCCCATATTCCCGGACTTTATCCTTTGCTGCCTCAAGAATATCGGCAGCAACTTGCTCTCTGCCGATTTCAATGGAATCAACCTCAACTTCAGTCTGCCGGATGGTATCGATCTCTGTTTGCAACATTATCCGGTTGCTGCTGCGCACCACTTCGATCAATAGATTGCTGGTAATAACATTCCTGGTAGCTGCCTCAATAATATTATCAAGACGCGTTTGCGCTCCGTATTCATCCACAACCGAGATAAAAAATTGCAGCGGATCGACTATTCGCCAACGTGCATAGCTGTCTACCAGGATAAATTTCTTATCTTTAGCGAGAATTTCAGTGGCGCTTCCATCCCATTCCAATAATCGCTTTTCAAAACGGTTAACATCCTGAATAAAAGGAACCTTGATATAAAGTCCTGCTTTGTTGAACGCCTCTCCAATTGGTTTCCCAAACTGAGTGATCACTACCTGCTCGGTTTCAGAAACAATGTAAAAGGCATTAAATACCACAATAACCGCGATAAACGCAATTATAACGATTAGATAGATTACTACTTTATTTAGTTTCATTTTTTTGCTCCTTTATTCTGAAGTTCCAAAAATTGCAATACACCTTTTTGTTCCTCATCGATGATATATTTTTGTTCTACTTTCGACAAAACATCAGTCATTGCCTCCAAATACATGCGCCGCTTGGTTACATCTCTTGATTGCCGATAGGCTTCGTAAATGGAGTTAAATTTTGCAGCTTCTCCTCTGGCGCGATTGATCCGATCCAGCGCATACCCTTCAGCCTGACGAATGGTTTTCTCGGCTTCGCCCCTGGCTCTGGGAATAACTTTATTGTAAGCTTCATTGGCTTGATTGATCAATTTTTCCATCTCCTGCCGCGCCTCGTTCACCTGATTGACAGCCGGACGTACCATTTCAGGCGGATTAACGTCCTGCAGTTCGACATTTTCAATATCGATACCGCTTTGATAATTGTCCAGCAGTTGCTGCATTCTCTGTTTAATCTTCAAACCAAGTTCGCGACGCATAAGAATCCACACCTCATCCACGCTATGGTCGCCGATAATTTGCCGCGTCACTGCTTCGGAAACATCGCGAATTGTTTTCCTCACATTGCGGATATTAAACAAATACGCCTGCGGGTCACGAATTCGATATTGAACCACCCACTCGACAGTGGCAATGTTTAAATCTCCAGTCAACATCAATGATTCGTCTAACAGCTTAGCATCGCGGTAAACCTGAGTCTGCACACCAGGTTTGACGGTACGATAGCCAAATTCCTCGCGGAAAATGTAGCGACTGCCTTTCACCTTTGTCACGGTGTCAACACCAAGCGGGAGTTTGAGATGTAGTCCGGGCTGAGTGGTTTTCAGGTATTCTCCAAAGCGCCTGATTACACCCACCTCTTCTGTTTTAACTGTGTAAAATGATGTCCAAAGAAAAATCAAGACCAACAAGCCAATCACAGCGATAATGATATGGTTGCGGTTGATAGGGGGAAGTTGGACCTCTTCACCGCCAATGATCACATTTCTTCGACGGGAACTTTGCATTTTAAATCACCCTCCTAAAGTTAATGAAATTATAATTTTTTTCTTAATCGGGAAATGGGAATTCCCATTTGCTCTCGATATTTCGCGATGGTGCGACGGGCTATATTGAAACCTTCCTTTTTTAACAATTCAACAATTTTTGAATCATTCAGCGGATACTGCTTATCTTCATTAGCAATAATCGCCTTGATCCGGTCCTTGATCTCTTTATTGGAGACATCCTCGCCGTTATCGCGGCGAATTTTTTCGCTAAAGAAATGTTTCAGCTCAAAAACACCAAAATCAGTTTGAACATATTTCCCGTTGGTTACCCGGCTAACCGTAGAAATATCCATCTCAATCTCTTCAGCGATATCTTTAAGGATCATGGGTTTTAAAAATCCGGTACCCTTCTCGAAAAATTCTCGCTGCCGTCGTATAATCGCCTCCGCCACTTTCAAAATCGTCACTCGTCGCTGGTGAATGGAATTTATCAGCCAGCGCGCCGATTCGAGACGATTCTTGATGTATTCTTTCGCTTTTTTGGAAGTATTTTTTTTATCCAATAATAAATTTTTATATTGGTTATTAATCCTTAAATGCGGGATGGTCCAGTCATTGAGCAAAATCTTAAACTCACCGTTTTCATTTCTGATGATCACATCGGGCGTGATTGTCGTATCATACAAACTAACATAACCGGTACCTGGTTTTGGGTCAAGTTGAGTGATTTCATGAAGCACATCTCGAAATTCATCCAACGAAATACCGATTTTTTTGGCTATTTTCTCGAATCGTTTGTTTTTAAAATCTTCAAAATAGTCTCGAATAATTGTGATCGCTAATTGGTTTTCCTCCGGATTTTCCAGAAGTTGAATAAGCAAGCATTCCTGAAGATTTCGCGCGGCGATCCCCGGTGGTTCAAAACGCTGAACCATGTTCAGCACATTTTCGACTTGATCTACTGTAACATCCAGATTCTGAGCAATGGTTTCAACCGAACATGAAAGATAACCGACCTCATCTATATTCCAGATGATATATTCTCCGATAACAATTTCTTTTTCAGATAATTCGGTCATGTGGAGCTGGCTCAGCAGGTGTTCCGGCAGCGTGGTCTGGTAAACATCAGGGGGTCTATATTCCTCAGCGCTATTATCCCGCGGGGCTTTTATTTCATAATTGTTTTCATCATTCAGGATCGTGTCCCAATCGATCTCATCCCGATCCTCATTGTACTCTTGTTCGCTATCATATTCGCCGTCTTCGTCCTCTTCAGATTTGAGCTCCTTTTCCTCTAACTCGTGCTTTTCCTCCATTTCTTGTTCCATCTCCTGTTCCATTTCCATGTCCTCCTCGAGCAATGGATTTTGCTCCAACTCGAGTTTAATCCTTTGTTCGAGGCTTAATATTGGAAGCTGTAACAGCGTTGAAAGAAGAACCTGCTGGGGCGATTGTTTCATGTATAGCCCCTGACTTTGAAAAATTCCCATTTTTACCATAGCGATACCAACCTAATTGATAATTGCTCAATTTGTCATTCTATTGGCGCCTATTTCAACAATACCAACTTACTAAATTATTATCTAAATTACAAACTAAATTCGATAATTTTGCAAAAACATCAGCGATCCAATTTAAACTTTTCTCCCAGATAAAGGGTACGTGTTTCCGGATCATTGGCTAAAAATTCAGACGTGCCCGATTTGAGAACCACGCCATCGAACAGCAAATACGCCCGATCCGTGATGGAAAGCGTCTCATGAACATTGTGATCGGTAATTAAAACCCCGATGCCTTTTTTTACCAATCCCTTGACAATGTTTTGAATGTCTTCAACAGCAATCGGATCAATACCGGCAAATGGTTCATCCAGAAGTATGAAGTTGGGATTGGTCACCAGAGCGCGCGTGATTTCCACGCGTCGACGCTCACCGCCGGATAGATTATAGCCCTTGCTTTTGGCAATGGGCGAAATATTCAATTCGTTTAATAATGATTCCAGCCGGCTTTTCTTTTCCTGCCGGGAGATCGCCATGTTCTCCAATATTGCCAGGATATTCTCCTCCACGGTCAACTTGCGAAAGATTGAAGCCTCCTGGGGCAGATAGCCGATCCCCAACCGGGCGCGTTTGTACATCGGCATGTTGGTGATGTCCTGCCGATCTAAAAATATTTTGCCCTGATTGGGGCGAATGAGTCCGGTGATCATATAAAAACTGGTCGTCTTTCCGGCGCCGTTCGGGCCGAGCAAACCGACGATTTCGCCCTGTTTGACGTCGAGACTGACTTTATTCACAACCGTCCGTTTACTGTATGTCTTGACTAAATTTTTCGCGCTGAGTACTTTTGCCATTAATCCTGTTCCCCTGTTCAACGGGCTCCATCCCGGACGGATAAAATATTCCTTCCGATAGTTGTGGTCGACTGACGATTTGAATATGAACGATTTTCCGATCTTTAATTTGAACGATGATTTTATCGCCGATTATCCGGTTCAATCCCTTATATTCATCATCTTCGACTACATGATAGTAACTGGTCGCTTTTTGCTCCACGTCAACCTGGCGCAGTTGGCGATTTTCAAAAAACATGGTGATTATCTCACCGGAAAGTTTATTCATGCGCGGATCGTTTCCCAATGTATCCACTTTTGATTGTACCATTGCGTTTTGTTTAACATTGACCTTGGTCAATTCATTATCATCGTCAAAAAAAAGATGGATCAAATTACCACGCAACCAATCATGTTGTTGCTTTACAAATGGATTCTGTCTAAGTATAACCTCATTTTGTTTCCGATAAAATTCAGCGATCTCGCAGGACGCCGAAGCGTCTTTATGATAAATATGAACACTGTCAGTGACCACTGCCCGGTCTCCGCCGTCAAATAATTCCATCTTGATGCCGGTAATCCTCAACTCTTCATTGCCGGTGCTGTCATATTTTATAAAAACCGGATCATCGGTGATTAATGCATATTCCCGTTCATTAAAAACTTCAGCGCGACCGGAAAATATTTTCACCAGATTCTGAGAATCATCCATGACCACGTTGCCGTCGGCGATTTGCAGATCTTCCAGTTTATGATAACGAATTTGGTCCGCGTTGATCTGTCGCACCGTATCTTTTAAAACGACATTTCCGCGGGCATGATAGATTCGTTTTTCAACGTAATAAAACACATAATCGGCAAACAGGATTTTCTCATCGTCATAAATTCGGACATTGTTTTCAATGACAACCTCCCCCCTATCCTTCCACCAGCTAACCCGGTCGCAAAACATCTCCGCCTTCCCCTGTCGCAGATGCACATTTTTTACCAACTCGATCAGAATCCCTTTATCCGTGCGGGTCTGGTGCATGTCTGTACTGTCCGTCTTCACGATCTCCAGCCGTTCCTCCTGCTCTGCTTTCAAGCTGATCGGGAAAATAAAGCTTGCCAATAAAATTGTAATAATCGCTGTTTTCATTCTTTTAAAAATACCGAATCTATGACTGCATTTTCTTGGCTCTCCAGGCTGTCAGCGGTTACTGAATCGGATTTGCTTTTTTTACCGGAAAATTCCAGATCCAATTGAAGACCCTTGCGGGCTTTACCGGAGATTTGTTTAATGGTCCAGTTTTCAAGATATTGATCGGATTCAAATCCGTATCCGTAAAAAGTGTCCTGTTCGGCAGTGGTGATGGTCACAAATTCATCGGATACAACCTTCTCAATGCTGTTATTCCACCACAGGTGCTCGGTCGCCAGATTGATCCCGCTATCAGAGACAACGACAACTTGCTCGAAAACTTCGATATCTTTGGACACTTCGTTCAACCTGCCTTTATTCGAAGTTAACTTTGTAGTGTGCTCCCCTTTTTCATTGTAAAAATCGATTTCCAGGCCGCTATCAAATTCAACGATCTTCCGTTTTTTGAACCGCTGCATGTGGCCATATCGTATTTCAGCATTCATAATCCCGTCAGTAGTGTAAATAACGGTTGAATTCCAACCCTCCTGGTCCGGATAACTCAACTCTTCCGGATTGGGGATTTCTGAAGTTTCCTGTTTTGAACAGGCAACTGTCAACAGCGCCAACATAACCAGGTAAATTTTCAAAATAGTTGCTGTTTTAAAAAAATAAAATTTCATCATCGATCATCAATCTTTTAAACAGAAGACAACATGACAAGTCTAATTTTTAATATCATTCGGCTGCGTCTTCCACCGCTGGTGCATCCACACCCATTGGGTGGGCTGCTGTCGGATAAAAT